>DAOTIG010000013.1:0-37860 GCA_035448065.1 Dermatophilaceae bacterium | reverse complement strand
TGAGGTCCTGGGTCAGGTGGGGGCGCGAGGTGTGCCCGCCGGAGCCGTGCAGGGTGACCTCGATGCCGTCGGCCGCAGCGGTGATCGGGCCGACCCGCAGGCCGATCTCGCCGACGTCGAGCGTCGGCTCGCAGTGCAGGCCGTAGATCTCGTCGACGCCCTCAAGGCCGCCGTCGTCGATGACCGCGAGCGCGCCGCCGGGCACGATCTCCTCGGCCGGCTGGAAGAGCAGCCGCACGGCGGCGCCCGCGTCGGCGAGCTGCGCGGCATACCCGGCGAGGCCCAGGCCGGCGCCGAGGCAGGCGACGGTGTGCACGTCGTGACCGCAGGCGTGCGTGACGCCGTCGGTCGTGCTGGCGTAGCTGAGCCCGGTGCGCTCGACCACCGGGAGCGCGTCGAGGTCGGCGCGCAGGGCGACCCGGTATGCCGCGTCCGCCGGCCCGAGGTCGGCGACCAGTCCGGTGCGGCCGGTGGCCGTGGTGACCTGGAAGCCGGCGGCGACGAGCCGGTCGGCGACCAGGTCGGTCGTGCGCCGCTCGTGCCAGGACAGCTCGGGGTGGGCGTGGATGTCGCGGCGGATCCGGACGAGCTCGGGCTCGAGGGCCGTGATGGTCGCCTGCAGCTGTGGTGACAGGGTGCTCGCCAGGGTCGCGGAGGTGGCCGATGTCATGGTGGCAGCCAGCGTAGTGTGCCGCCATGACGCTCACCTCCGCCGTTGGTCCTGCGGGGGCCGACGCTCGGCTGGAGCTCTCGGCCGAGGTCGCCGAGGCGCTCGCGACTGGTCGGCCGGTCGTCGCGCTCGAGTCGACGATCCTCGCCCACGGGCTGCCCCGGGGCGAGAACCTGCGGGTGGCCGGCGAGATCGAGGCGGCGGTGCGGGCCGGGGGTGCGGTGCCGGCGACGATCGCGGTGCTCGACGGGGTCGGGCGGGTCGGCCTGGACGCGGCGGCGCTGGAGCGGCTGTGCCTCGCCGACGACGTGCAGAAGCTGTCGGTGCGTGACCTCGGGGTGGCGCTGGCGCTGGGCCGGTCGGGCGCGACGACGGTCGCGTCGACGAGCGCGCTGGCCTGGCGGGCGGGGATCCGGATCTTCGCGACCGGCGGGCTGGGGGGCGTGCACCGCGAGGCGGGTCGGACCTTCGACATCTCGGCCGACCTCGGGGTGGTCGGGCGGACGCCGGTCATGGTGGTCTGCGCGGGGGTGAAGTCGATGCTCGACGTGTCGGCGACGCTTGAGCGGCTCGAGACGCTCTCGGTGCCGGTCCTCGGCTATCGCACCGACGCCTTCCCCGGCTTCTACCTGTCCGACAGTGGGTATGCCGTGCCGTGGCGGGTCGACTCGGCCACCGAGGCGGCGGCGGTGCTGCACGCGCGGGACCGGCTCGGGACCGACCAGGCCGGGGTGATCCTCGCCAACCCGCTCCCCCCGGATCGGCAGCTCGACCCGGCCCTGCACGACCGGCTGGTCGGCGAGGGGCTGGCGCTGCTCGAGCGCGAGGGCGTGACCGGCAAGCAGGTGACGCCTCGGCTGCTCGCCTACTTCCACGAGCACTCCCGTGGCGAGTCGCTGCGGGTCAACGTCGAGCTCGTCCTGGCGAACGCGCGGCTCGCCGGCGAGGTGGCCAATGCGTATGCCGCGCAACGGGATTGATGCTGGGATTGACGCTCGTGGATGAGGCTGCACCTGCTGACCGCCGGCCGGTTGTCGTCGTGGGCGACGTCGGGCTCGACGTCATCGCGACCATGCTCGGCCCCTTCCGGCAGGGCAGCGACACGCCCTCGGCGGTGGCGACCCACCCGGGAGGCGCCGGCGCGAACACGGCGGCGTGGCTCGCGGCATACGGGATGGACGTGACGGTGTGCGGCCGGGTCGGCGACGACGCGGCGGGGCGCGCCGCGGTCGGCGAGCTGGAGGCGAGCGGGGTGCGGTGTGCCGTCGCGCTCGACGCGCGGCTGCCGACCGGGTTGGTTGTCGTCGTCGTCGACGAGAGCGGGGAGCGGAGTCTGTTCCCGGCGCGGGGAGCGAATTCGGCTCTGACGGAGGCTGATTGCGACCTCGACGTGGTTGTGTCTGCAGCCGGGGGGCGGGGGGCCGGGCGCGCGGCGTGCGGGCGAGAGACGGCAGGGCTGGCGGCTGGGCCAGCGGCGGCCGGGCGAGAGACGGAAGGGCCGGCGGACGGGCATCTGCACGTGTCGGGCTATGTGCTGCTCGACGAGGGGTCGCGGGCGGCCGGGCTGGCGGCTCTGGCCCAGGCACGCGCGCGCGGGTGGACGACGTCGGTCGACCCTCAGGCGGCATCGTTGGTCGAGCGGGTCGGGGCTGCGGCGTTCCTCGAGTGGGTGCGTGGCGTCGACCTGCTGCTGCCGAACGAGGGCGAGCTCACAGCGCTCGACGGTGCGACGGCGGCGCTGGGCTCGGTGCGGGCGGTGGCGGTGACGGCCGGTCCGGCGGGGGCGCGCTGGGTGGCCGAGGGCGTCGAGGTGACGGTGCCCGCGCCGGCGGTCGACCTCGTCGACCCGACCGGCTGTGGTGATGCCTTCGACGCGGGCCTGCTCGCGGCCTGGCTGAGCGGTGCGGACCCCGAGAGCGCCCTGCGCGCCGGTGTCGCCGCCGGCTCGCGAGCGGCCACCACGCCCGGCGCCCGACCCCCCGCTGGCCCCCCCTTCTAGCGCTGGCCGGGCTCGCTATGCCGCCGGCCCCGTTGGACCAACTGGGGGGTTCCGCCGCTATTGGATGCTCCCGCTCGCACCGTTTCCTGGGGCATCCACGGTTGCACCAGGAATCGCCCGCTCCTGGTGCATCCACGGTTGCATCAGGAACGTGGCGACGCCGACGCATCCACGGTTGCACCAGGAATCGGCCGCGGCTGGGGCAATCTCGGTTGCGTCAGGAATCGGCCCGGGCTGGGACAATCTCGATTGCACCACGATCGGGGCAGGTCGGGGGCATCCGATACTTCCGGGAACCCCTAGTGGTCGCCCACAGCGGATTCCGGCGAAACGGGCCACAGGGCGAGGACGACCCCCTGCCTGGCTGAACCGCGCCAGCCCGCCTCCTCCTGGAGCCCTCGGGTCGAAGTCCTCTAGGGCTGGAGTCCTAGGGCGCGAGCCTGGGGCCGGGTCCCCACGGGACGGCTGCCCGACCGGGCCCAAGACCCGGCAGGTCAGGCGTGCGCGAGCTTCTCGCTCATCCGCGCTGCGAGGCGGGTCCGCGGGTCGGCGAGCCGGGTGGCGGTCTCGAGCATCGTCTCGTGGCTGGCCTTGTCGAGCTGCTGGTTGAACAGCTCGCCCTCGGCCTCCATGACCCGCAGCCGGGCGTAGTAGAGCGTGTCCTCGGCGAGGTGCGCCATGACGACCATCCCGGTGAGCAGCGGGTGGTTCATCGTCACGTTCTGTCCACGCGCCCGCCCGTGCTCGAGCTCGACGGCCAAGGCGTAGGCGAACTCGTCGAGGTGGCCGAGGGTGCGCTCACCCTGGAAGCTCTTGGGCCGCTGCAGGAAGTCGTTGAGGATCGTTGGAGCCGGCTCACCGTCCTCGTCCTCGGGCGTGAGATAGCCGTCCCGGATCAAGGCAGCCAGCAGGCCGAGGATCTTGTCCGCCTCGCCGATCGGCACGACATTGCAGCCGAGCTTGTCCTCCGGAGCGATCTGCTCGAGCGTGAGCGTGGCCCAATTGCGCCGAACCCCGAGCGACCGGCAGAACCGCCCCACCGCGTCCTTGGCGAGGAAGTCGAAGGCCACGTCCTTGCCGTCGGTGAACGCCGAGACCGTGTCGACGACGTAGTGGGCCAAGGCAGCAGAGTCCGCCCTCGCCTTGATCGCCTCGGCGAATGATCCGAATGCCGCCATGTCGCGAGCCCTCCTTGGCTCAGAAGGCGTCGGTGGGGGTGTAGACGCCCCACACCTCGCGCAGCGCGTGGGCGACCTCTCCGCCCGTGGCCCGCAGCCGCAGTGCCTCCTTCATCGGGTACAGCACGTTGTCTGTCCCCCGGGCGGCGGCTTTCAGTACCTCGAGTGCGGCCGCGACCGCGTCGTTGTCGCGGTCGGCGCGCAGCGCGGCGAGCCGGGCCTTCTGGTCGGCCTCGATCGACGGGTCGACCCGCAGCGGCTCGTAGTGGTCCTCGACGTCGAGGGTGAAGCGGTTGACCCCGATGACGGTGCGCTCGCCCTCGTCGATCTGCAGCGCCACGTCATAGGCGGACCGCTCGATCTCGGACTTCTGGAAGCCCTGCTCGATCGCCGCGACCGCGCCGCCGCGGTCCTCGACGGCCTGGATGAGCTCGACGATCGCCGTCTCCAGCTCGTCGGTCATCGCCTCGATGGCGTAGGACCCGGCAAACGGGTCGACCGTCTTGCACACGTCGGTCTCATAGGCGATGACCTGCTGGGTGCGCAGCGCGAGCCGCGCGGCCTTCTCGGTCGGCAGCGCGATCGCCTCGTCGTAGGAGTTCGTGTGCAGCGACTGGGTGCCGCCGAGCACCGCGCCGAGCCCTTGCAGGGCCACCCGGATGAGGTTGACCTCGGGCTGCTGCGCGGTGAGCTGCACCCCGGCCGTCTGGGTGTGGAAGCGCAGCATCTGGCTCTTGGGGTTCTTCGCCCCGAACTCGTCGCGCATGATCCGCGCCCAGATCCGCCGGGCCGCCCGGAACTTCGCGATCTCCTCCAGCAGCGTCGTGCGGGCGACGAAGAAGAACGACAGCCGCGGCGCGAAGTCGTCGACGTCCAGCCCGGCCGCCTGGGCCGCACGGACATACTCCTTGGCGTTGGCCAGGGTGAAGGCGATCTCCTGCGCGGGCGTCGCCCCCGCCTCGGCCATGTGGTAGCCGGAGATGGAGATGGTGTTCCAGCGCGGCATCTCCTTGTGGCAGTAGGCGAAGACGTCGGAGATGAGCCGCAGTGACTCCTTCGGCGGGTAGATGTAGGTCCCGCGCGCGATGTACTCCTTGAGCACGTCGTTCTGGATCGTGCCGGTGAGCTGGTCGCCGGTCACCCCCTGCTCCTCGGCGACGAGCTGGTAGAGCAGCAGCAGCGTCGAGCCGGGCGCGTTGATCGTCATCGACGTCGAGATCTTGTCCAGCGGCAGCCCGTCGAAGAGGATCCGCATGTCCTCGATCGAGTCGATGGCGACACCGACCTTGCCGACCTCGCCGGAGGAGATCGCCTCGTCGCTGTCGTAGCCCATCTGGGTCGGCAGGTCGAAGGCGACGGAGAGCCCGCCGGTGCCGGCCTTGACCAGCGCGTGGTAGCGCTCGTTGGACTCCTTGGCGGTGCCGAAGCCGGCGTACTGCCGCATCGTCCACGGCTTGCCCGTGTACATCGTGGGATAGACCCCACGGGTGAACGGGTAGCGCCCGGGGTCGCCGAGGCGCTCGCCGGCGTCGAAGCCGTCCTGGTCGGCCGCGGCATACACGGGCTTGATGGGCAGGTCGGACTCGGTCTTCGCCTCAGCCATGGGCCTGAGCGTAGTCGGGTGGATCGCCCCGGTCACGGGGGCGATGGTCACACCCTGTCGGTATGCCGCCCGCGCGCGCTCAGACGGCGGGGTCGCCGGCCGCGACGCGCTCGGCGTTGCTGCGCAGGATGCAGAACGGATTGCCCTCCGGATCCTCCAGCACCACCCAGCCGCGGCCGTCGGGAGTGCGCCGGTCGTGGGTCTGCCGGGCCCCGAGGGCAACGGCGCGTGCGACCTCCTCGTCGCGGGTCGCGGCCCCGTCCGGCCGCAGGTCGAAGTGCATCCGACCCGCCTCCTGCCGCCGCTCGGCCTCGATGAACAGGATCCGGTGGCGGCGATCCGAGGAGGAGATCGTGCACTCCTCATGGCCGGGCTCGTTCGGGTCGTCGGGGTCGTCGGCGTAGCCGAGCAGCTGCGCCCAGAAGACCGACAGGGCGTAGGCGTCACGGGCGTTGACCGTCGTGTGCGACACGAAGAGCGGCATACCGGAACCCTAGGCGTCCCATGCTCCGCCGGCGAATGAGAAGCGAACGACCTCAGCTCCTCGCCCGGACGAGCTCCTCCCGCTTGCGCGCCCAGCGGGCGGCGATGCCGTCCAGCTCGGCACCGATGAAGTCGAGGAAGGCGATGGACAGCTCGAGCCTCGCCCCGGCCTCCGTGCCGACCCCGCCGACCGCGCCGATGCCGGCGGCCATCGCGTCGCGGATCGGCGGATAGACCTGGTCGTGGCTGAGCATGACGTCCTGCCAGGCGTCCTCGACGACCACGAAGACGTCTCGGCGAGAGCCGCGCTCGCGCTCCCGGTGGATCATGTGGACCTGCTCGAGATAGCGCACGGCGCCCGAGACGGCCGCCGGGCTCACCGCCAGCGCCTCGGCCAGCTCGGCCGCGGTCAGCCGCCCGTGCTCGTCGGCCAGCAGGGCGGCGAAGACCCGGCTGGGCAGCCGGGGCAGGCCCGAGGCGGTGAAGACCGAGCCCAGTCGCTCGACGAACGCGGCGACCGCCCGCTCGTCCCGCACCCCGCTCCGTCGCGCCATGCGGCATACCTTATAACATTCACAAACTTCTGAAGGAAGCGTAGGCTGCCGATCGTGGCACCCACTCCCCCCATCGACATCCACGGCCTGCGCAAGACCTTCGGCTCCACCGTCGCCCTCGACGGGCTCGACCTCGTCGTCGAGCCGGGCCAGATCCACGGCTTCCTCGGCCCCAACGGGTCCGGCAAGTCGACGACGATCCGCATCCTGCTCGGCCTGCTGCGCGCTGACTCCGGCACCGTGCACCTGCTCGGCGGCGACCCGTGGGCCGACGCGCCCGCCCTCCACCGCCGGCTCGCCTATGTGCCCGGCGACGTCAGCCTGTGGCCCGGGCTCACCGGCGGCGAGGCGATCGACCTGCTCGGCCGGGCCCGCGGCGGCATCGACAAGGCACGGCGCGACGCGCTGCTCGAGCGCTTCGACCTGGACCCCACGAAGAAGGGCCGCACCTACTCCAAGGGCAACCG
Organism: Dermatophilaceae bacterium; assembly: GCA_035448065.1. Taxonomy (GTDB): domain Bacteria; phylum Actinomycetota; class Actinomycetes; order Actinomycetales; family Dermatophilaceae; genus Phosphoribacter. The sequence goes on along the minus strand of DAOTIG010000013.1, from coordinate 30,906 downwards.
GCAGAAGGTCGCGCTGGTCGCCGCCCTCGCCTCCGACGTCGAGCTGCTGCTGCTCGACGAGCCGACGAGCGGGCTCGACCCGCTCATGGAGCGGCAGTTCAGCGAGGTCGTCCGCGAGGGCCGGCACGAGGGGCTCAGCGTGCTCCTCTCGAGCCACATCCTCAGCGAGGTCGAGGCGCTCTGCGACCACGTGAGCATCATCAAGGCCGGCCGGGTCGTCGAGTCCGGCACGCTCGCCCAGCTGCGCCACCTCACCCGCACCCAGGTCACCGCCGACCTCGCCTCCACACCCCCGGCCGAATTGGCCTCTCTGCCAGGCGTGCACGATCTGCACGTCGACGGCACCCGGCTCACCTGCCAGGTCGAGGACTCCGGGCTGGCCGGCCTGCTCGCCCGGCTGAGCTCCCTCGGCGTGCAGGCCCTCACCAGCTCGCCGCCCACCCTGGAGGAGCTCTTCCTGCGCCACTACGACGAGTCCGACCGATGACCGCCGCGGTCGCCTCGCGCACGTCGGCCGGATCGAGCAGCCGGTATGCCGCGCTCGGCCTCCTCGCGCGACTCGCCTTGCGCCGCAGCCGGATCTACTATGGCGTGTGGGTGCTGGCGCTCGTCGCGACCCTGGCCGCGACGGTCGCGGCATACGAGCGCGTCGTGCCACCGGGCGCCAGCGCCGAGCTGACCATGAAGGCCCTCGGGGGCAACCCGACGATGCGCGCCATGCTCGGTCCGCCCTTCGACCTGATGACCCCCGGCGGCTTCACGATGTGGCGGGTCGGCACCTTCGCGGCGGCTGCGCTGGCCTGGATGGCGGCCTTCGGGGTGATCCGGGCGACCCGCGCCGAGGAGGAGGACGGTCGGCTCGAGCTGCTTCGGGCCGGGGCAGTCGGGCGGCGGGCGCCGCTGGCCGCGGGTGTCCTCGTGGCCGTCGGGGCGTGCCTGGCCGTGGGGCTGCTGAGTGCGGCCAGCCTGGCCCGCACCGCGCCGCCGGCCGGGTCGGCACTCCTGCTCGGACTCGGCATCGCGGCGGTCGGCGTCGTCGGCGCCGGAGTCGGCGCGGTGACCGCGCAGGTGAGCGAATCTGCCCGTGGCGCAAGGGGGCTCGCGAGCGCCGGGCTCGGCGCGGCATACCTCGTGCGGGCCATGGCGGACGGCAGCGCGGAGTCCTCGGCGCTGCGGCCGCTGGCCTGGGCCTCGCCGCTGGAGTGGGCCGCGCTCGCGCGCCCGTATGCCGGTGACCGCTGGATCGTGCTGCTCTTGCCGCTGCTGCTCGCCGTCGGGTTGGTCGCGCTGGCGTTCCGGCTGGAGGCGGTGCGCGACCATGGCGCAGGGCTGCGACAGAGCGGACGAGGCCCGGCGGTCGGGTCGGCGCGACTGGCGTCCGCGGCCGGGCTGGCCGCCCGGCTGCACCGCGGCAGCATCCTCGGCTGGACCGCCGGCATCGTGGTCTTCGCGCTGGCGATGGGCTCGCTGAGCGACGCCTTCGGCACGATGATGAAGGACCTGCCCGAGCTGGCCGAGATGTTCCGCCGGATGGGCGGCGGGGCAGCCGATCTGCGCGAGGCCTTCTACACGGCGATGCTCGGGCTCGTCGTCATCGTGCTCGCGATGCTGGGGGTGCAGACTCTCGGCCGGCTGCATCGCGAGGAGGAGCGTGGGCACGCCGAGCTGCTGCTGTCGACGGCGACGACCCGGCAGGCCTTCGCGCTGAGCCACCTCGTGCCGGCGCTCGTCGTGCCGACCGTGCTGCTCGTGGTGTGCGGTGGTTTGCTCGGGCTCAACGAGGCGATCGGATCGGGCTCCTCGGCTCCGGTGTGGCAGGTCGCCGGCGCCGCCCTCGTGCTCGCCCCGGGCATCTGGGTGGTCGTCGGCGTGGCGATGCTCCTGCACGGGTGGGTGCCTCGGCTGCTCGGGGTGGCCTGGGGGCTGGTCGGTTGGTCGCTCTTCGTCGCGTGGATCGGCGAGATCCTCGGCTGGCCGGAATGGCTGATCTCGCTGACCCCCTTCGCCGCGCTGCCGGCGCTGCCCGCCGAGCCGCTCACCTGGACCCCGGTGATCGTGACGACGGTGCTCGCGGCGCTGCTGTGCGTCGGGGGGCTGGTCGGCTATCGCCGGCGCGACCTCGGCTGAGTCCGCCTCCCCACACCCCCCTTCGCCGAGCGGACCATGCCACGCCGAGCGGACCATCCCACGCCGAGCGGACCATGCCACGCCGAGCGGACTATGCCACGCCGAGCGGCGCGAGGCGGACCGCCGGGTCGGGAGACACGGCATACCGGAACTTTGTAGGGTGGCCGAGACGTCAGGTGACCGACCGCCACCCCGGCGCCCGCACCCGGCCCCACGCCCGCAGGAGAGATCGATGACCCAGCCGCCCACCGACGCTGCCGCCGCCGTCCAGCCGCTGGCCCCGCCCGCCCCGGCCGACTCGCTGCGGCTCGAGGCACCGGCCGCCATGCAGGCCGTGCCGGCGACCGCCGCCCCCAAGATGGCGCCGGCCGTGCCCGAGGCCGCGCTGCCCGGTCTCGACGCCAAGGTCGACACCTACCTCACCACCCTGCTCACCGCCCAGCCGAAGAGCCCGCAGTTCGAGGCCAAGGCCAACGACGTCCGCACGATGGGCGACGACGACATCCGGCGCGCCGCCGAGTCCTCCAACCGGCTGCTCCAGTCGCCGGTCAAGGCGCTGCAGGAGGGCGGGCTGTCCGAGGGCTCCAAGGTCGGCAAGACCCTGCTCGAGCTGCGCCGCACCGTCGAGGACCTCGACCCCAGCCAGGCCACCGGCACCCGGAAGATCCTCGGGATGATCCCCTTCGGCGACAAGATCGTCGACTACTTCCGCAAGTACCAGTCCGCGCAGAGCCACCTCGACGGCATCCTGCAGTCGCTGCGCCAGGGCCAGGACGAGCTGCGCCGCGACAACGTCGCGCTCAACCTCGAGAAGCAGAACCTCTGGGAGTCGATGGGCCGGCTCAACCAGTACGTCTACATCGCCGAGCGCCTCGACGCCAAGCTCGCCGCCCAGATCGCCACCCTCGAGGCGACCGACCCCGAGAAGGCGACGACGCTCAAGCAGGACGTCCTCTTCTACGTGCGCCAGAAGCACCAGGACCTGCTCACCCAGCTCGCCGTGTCGATCCAGAACTACCTCGCCATCGACATCACGATCAAGAACAACATCGAATTGGTCAAGGGCGTCGACCGCGCCTCGACGACCACGGTGTCGGCGCTGCGCACCGCGGTCATCGTCGCCCAGGCGCTGTCCAACCAGAAGCTCGTCCTCGACCAGATCACCGCGCTCAACGAGACGACGAGCGGGCTCATCCAGTCGACCTCGGAGATGCTGCGCGACAACTCGGTCCGCATCCAGGAGCAGGCCGCCAGCGCCACCATCGGCCTGCCGCAGCTGCAGGCCGCCTTCCAGAACATCTACCAGACCATGGATGCCATCGACGCCTTCAAGGTGCAGGCGCTCGACGGGATGGCCGCGACCATCGGCGTGCTCGAGACCGAGGTGCAGAAGTCGCGCGCCTACATCGACCGGGCCAACCGGACCAATCCGCAGGTGCAGGCCGGCGTGCTCGACCTGGGTCGCTGATCCCGGGTCGCTGAGCGGCACGGGCTGAGGTCAGCCGAGCACTCGCCGGCTCGGATGTCCCGTCCACCGCGGGCACACGGCAGAATGCCGCGCATGGGCATCGGCGAATGGCTCGGCTTCGGGCAGGAGAAGAAGCCCGACCCTGAGCCGACGCCGGTCCACCGCGTGCCCACCCGGGAGGACCTGCTCGCCGCGGTCGAGCGGGTCGAGCAGGTCGCGCGCGACGGGCAGGTGCCCGGCCTGGTGATGTCCCGGCTGCGCCGGGTCACCGGGATCGTCCGCGACACCATCCCGCGCATGGACCGGCTGGGCTCCGGCAGCGTCCAGGCCTACAACGTCATGGCGATGTGCACCGACTACCTGCCCGAGGCGATCGGCGGCTACCTGCGGCTGCCCCGCCAGTGGGCCGACACCCGACCGGTCGACCGGGGCAAGACGTCGCTGATGATCCTCGTCGACCAGCTCGACCTGCTCGGCCACACCATGGACAAGATCCTCGACGCGATCAACCGGGCCGACGCGGAGGCCCTCGTCATCCATGGCCGGTTCCTCGAGGAGAAGTTCGGGCACGCCAGCAGCGGGGGGTCGCTCGACGTCGGCAGCTCGTATGCCGTGCCGCCGGCTCCCGAGGGAGCCGACGGCTCCGGTGGGCCTGCTCCCGACATCCGGTTGCGCCCGCCCGGCGCCGTCTGAGGTTGGTCCACTCGGCGGGCGATGGTCCACTCGGCGGGCGATGGTCCACTCGGGGGGCGATGGTCCACTCGGCGGGGAAGTCGGCGGGACCTCGTAGGATGCCCGGACGGGTCTCAGGGTCGCCAGGGGGCGGACCCGGGTGACGAACCCGAGCCGGACAGGGGAGGATCGAGCCCATGACGTCAGCGCTGCGGACCGCGGTCGACGCGCTCGTCGCGGTCGCCGAGGGAGCCGGCCTGTCCGCCGAGCACGCGCGGCAGGAGGCGATGGCCTTCGCCGCCGCGATCGCCGAGGCAGCCCCGCGAGCCGCTCTGGACTGGGCGAGCGCACTCGACGACGGCCCCACCGAGCTCGGCCCGGCCAATGCCGCCTTCTTCGACGCCGCCTCCCGCGGCCGCAAGTTCCGGGGCGCGCCCACCACCCTGCTCTCCGAGCTGGTCGCCACCAGCCGCGACAAGGCGGCCGACTACGCCCGGGCGCTGGCCGAGATCGCCTCCGCCGCCGCCTCGCTCGGCGAGCCGACACTGCGGGTCACCGGCAACGCCGCGGTCGCCTCGGCGGCCCAGCTCGAGGCGGCCGCGCTGCGCCCGTCCCACGGCGGCCCCCTCGCCGGTATGCCGCCACTGCCCACCTCGCCGTCCCTCACCCCTGGCTCGCTGCCGCCGAACCTCGGCCAGGGCCAGGCTCCCCCGCCGGGCGAGAGCGGCCTGGTCTGGCCGACGCCGACGCTCACCCCCTATCCCTGGCTCCCGGGCCAGCCGGGCGGGCCCCAGGGACCGGCACCGGCCCCGCCGGGCCAGGTCGGCGGCATACCGGGTGCGGGTGACCAGACCCAGACCGCCGGCACCGCAGCGGCGACTCCGCCCGCGGCCGAGCCGCAGGCCGAGCCGGCCCGGCCGCTCGAGGAGCTGCTCGCCGAGCTCGACGCGATGATCGGCCTAGCCCGGGTCAAGCGCGAGGTGCACCAGCAGGTCGCGATGCTCAAGATCGACGCCAAGCGCAAGGAGGCCGGGCTCAAGAGCCCCGACATCACCCGGCACCTCGTCTTCGTGGGCAACCCCGGCACCGGCAAGACGACCGTGGCCCGGATGGTCGGCGGCATCTACCGCTCGCTCGGGCTGCTGTCCAAGGGCCAGCTCGTCGAGGTCGACCGCAGCGAGCTCGTCGCCGGCTATCTCGGCCAGACCGCGATCAAGACCGCCGAGACGTGCGCCAAGGCCTACGGCGGCGTGCTGTTCATCGACGAGGCCTACTCGCTGACCGGCGACCAATATGGCCAGGAGGCGGTCAACACCCTGGTCAAGGAGATGGAGGACCACCGCGACGACCTCGTCGTCATCGTCGCCGGCTACCCCGACCCGATGGTCGCCTTCATCGCCCAGAATCCCGGGCTGGCCAGCCGGTTCAAGACGATCATCGAGTTCGAGGACTACTCCGACGACGAGATCGTCCAGATCCTGCACCACCTTGCCGGCAAGGCCGACTACACGGTGACCCCCGAGGCGGAGGCGCACTTCCGGTCCATCCTCGCGGTGACCCCGCGCAACGAGGCCTTCGGCAACGGTCGCTTCGCCCGCAACGCCCTCGAGGAGGCCATCGGTCGGCAGGCGTGGCGCCTGCGCGAGTCCGAGGACCTCACCGCCGAGCAGCTGCGCGAGCTCACCGTCCTCGACTTCACCCTGCCGGTCGACGAGCCGGAGCCCACCGACGAGCCGGAACCCAGCGAGCCGCCCATGCCGTCGAAGGCCGAGCCCACCCCGCCCATAGGAGAGCAGCAGTGAGCCAGCCCCAGGCGGCCGCCGCCCCACCACCAGCGCAGGCCACCGCGCCGCCGGCCGCCGGCCGGATGGTGCTCGCCCCCGCCGCCACCGCCCAGCCGCCCGGCGTCGCCGGCAGCCCCACCAGCCAGCAATCCCCGGCCACCCCTCGGCTGCGCACCTTCCTGCGCCGTCAGTTCCAGGGCACGCCCGGCCGGATGCGGGTGCTCGGCGCCCTCGCCGCCTTGGCCGCTGTGGCCTTCGGCATCCTCGGCGGGGTGAGCCTGGCCAGCAGCGCCGGATCGCTGGACGCCGCTGCCGCCAACGCCCGCCAGCTCGTCCGCGTCCAGGCCATCTACGCCGACCTGCTGCGCGCCGACGCCGACGCCACCAACGGCTTCCTCGTCGGCGGCTTCGAGGACGCCGCCCGCCGCGCCGACTACACCGACGCGATGGGCCGGGTCACCGCGACCATCGCCGAGGCGGCTCGCGAGCAGCGGGCCGACGGCACCGCGCTGGCCGCGCTCAACACCAAGGTCGCCGGGTATGCCGCGCTCGTCGAGCAGGCCCGTGCCTACAACCGGCAGGGCCTGCCGGTCGGCGCCCAGTACATGACCAGCGCCAGCGCATCGCTGCGCACCGATGCGGTGCCGATCCTCGAGTCGCTGCGCCAGGCCAACACCGCCCGTGCCGAGGCCGAGTTCCGCGGTGCGAGCAGCGCCCCGATCATGGGCTGGTCCGGCCTCGGCGCGCTCGTGGTGTTCCTCCTCGTCGCGCTCTGGCTGGCCCGGCGCACCCACCGCTACGTCAACGTCGGGCTCACCGCGGCGGCCGCGACCGTGCTCGCTGCACTGCTCGCGGGAATGGTCACGCTCGGCAGCATCGGCGCCCAGACCGAGCAGGTGCGCTTGAACTCCTTCGCCGGCACCGTCGCGCTCACCAGCGCCCGGGTGGCCGCGTTCGACGCCAAGGCCAACGAGAGCCTCGGGCTGATCCGCCGCGGTCAGGCCAAGAGCAACGAGGACCTGTATGCCGCCCGCTCGGCGACCGTCACGGCCGCCACGACGGCGCTGAGCAAGGTCGTCTGGACGGGCGGCGACCGCACCTCGGCGGCCACGCTGGCCGCCGCGTGGACGGCATACGACACGGCACACAAGGCAGTCCGAGCCAAGGACGACGGCGGCGACTGGGACGGCGCGGTCGCCCTCGCGACGACGACCGACGCCACCGGCAGCTCGGCGGCCTTCGCGGCCTTCGAGCAGCAGTCCGCCGAGGCGCTGAGCGGCTTCCGCGAGCAACTCGACAGCCGGATCGGGCTCCCCGCGACGATGGCCAAGGGGACCGGGCTGCTGATCCTGCTCGCCGGGCTCACCGCGGCCGGGCTGGCGATGCGCGGGATCGGCAAGCGGGTGGAGGAGTACCGATGACCAGGACATCCCGCCGCCGTTGGTGGCCGGCCACCGTCGCCCTGCTCACCGCGGTGACGGTCACGGCCTGCGGCACCGGCTACGCCGAGACCCCGCTCACCCCGACGGCCACGGCCACGACGAGCGCCGCCCCGACGACCGCGGCCCCGCCGCCGCCCGCGTCGAAGTGCTCGCCGCTCCCGGCCGGCTTCGACCCCCTGCAGTCCTACGCCCCGCTGCCGGCGCTGCCCGCCGACGCGGCCAGCGTCGGCGGCCGGCTGGCCGAGATCAAGAAGCGCGGCTACCTCGTCGTCGGGGTGTCTGCCGACACCCAGCTGATGGGCGCGCGCAACCCGCTCACCGGGCAGATCGAGGGCTTCGACATCGACCTCGCCCGGGCCCTGGCCAAGGCGATCTTCGGCGACCCGACCAAGATCCAGCTCGTCGTCATCACCGCCGGTCAGCGCCAGTCCTTCCTCGTCGACCGCAAGGTCGACGTCGTCGCCCGCAACATGACGATGAACTGCGCCCGCTGGCTCGACTGGCCGATCGCCTTCTCCAGCGAGTACTACCACTCCGGCCAGAAGGTGCTGGTCCGCAAGGGGCTGCCGGAGGCCAACCTCGACCAGCTCGCCAGCGCCAAGCGCCGGGTGTGCGCGCCGACCGCGACGACGAGCCTGGCCAAGCTGCAGGAGTATGCCGCCAAGGGCGTCGTCGTCGTCACCGCCGACACCCACACCGGGTGCCTGGTGAAGTTCCAGCAGGGCCTCGCCGACGCGATCACCGGCGACGACACCGTGCTCGCCGGCCTGGCCGCCCAGGACCCCTATGCCGTCGTCCCGGCGCAGCAGCCGGTGACGGCCGAGCCCTACGGGCTGGGCTTCAACGCCGCCGACAAGGCCTTCGTCCAGTACACCAACCGGCTGCTCGAGGAGATGAAGGCCGACGGTCGCTGGAAGGCGCTCTACGACACCTGGCTGGCCCCCTCGCTCGGCCCGGCCCCCGCTCCCCCGACCGGCGTCTACGGGCGCGCGTGAGCCCGCGGCATACCGACACCTGATGAGCCTGTCCATCGACCCGCCGGCCGCCCCCACGGGCGGCTATGTCGGCGTGCCCTCGGGCACCCTGGCGCCAGAGGCACCCGGCCGGCTCGGCCAGCCGCTCGGGGTCGACGCGGCCTTCGCCTACCTGCGCGACCTCGGCGTCTGGCGGGACAAGCGCAAGGAGGAGCTCGACGCCCTCGACGCGGTCGCCCTGCAGTCGAGCGAGCGGGACCGGTTCAGCCGGGACATGCTCGTCTCGATGGCGCTGTGGAAGGCGATCAGCGACCGCTACGAGCTGCTTCGGGTGACCTTCGACTCCGGCCGGGTCGGCCCGGCCGAGGCGGCCCGGCTGTCGACGCTCGTCTGGGGGCGGCTCGACGTGGCCCCCGGCTCGGCTGCCGACACGATCGCCTCGCAGACGTCCGGCGCGCTGGGGCTGTCGCTGCCGGAGGCCTGCCGGCTCTCCGACGCGATGGCCAGCTCGCTGCGGGCGCGGCTGTCGCTCGAGCCCTCCGGAGCCGAGGTCGGCACCCGGCTCAAGGACGTCCGCGCGACGATCGAGCGGATCCGCGACCAGCTCGCCATGCTGCCCGCCGGCGCCGCCCGCGAGGGCGCCCGGCCGCTGCTCACCCGGCTCGAGCAGCGCCTCACCGATATCACGGAGCGGGCCAAGCGCGGCGCCGAGGTCGGTGGGCTGCTCGGCCCGCTGGAGTTCGAGGCGGCCAACACCGAGCGCGACCTCATCGTCGGCGCCGGCGAGCGGGTCGAGGCCGCCCGCGACGCCGAGCGGGCCCGGCGCCAGGTCGAGGAGCTCACCGCCCGCGCCGCCGCCGTCACCGAGCTCGTCGACCGGTGCCTGGCTGCGGTGACGCCGGCGCCCCGCCTCGCGGTGCCGGACGTCTCGGCGCTCGGTCCGGTGCCGAGCGAGCCCGGTCCGCTCGCGGCATACCTGGGCAAGCTCGACGCGGTGTCCCGCGCGCTGACCCAGGTGCACACCGCCTACGGCGACGCGCTCGCCGCGCTCGAGGAGGTCCAGGGGTATGCCGGTGCGCTGGCCGCCCAGGCCCGCGCCGGTGGGGTGGACGACGAGGACAGCCGGGCCCTGCAGGCCCGGGTCGAGGCGGTGTTGGGCCGCCGACCGACCGAGGTGGGCCGGGCGCGGGCGCTGCTCGCGGCATACCAGGCCTATGTGCAGGCGATGACGACAGCGAAGGGGACCCGCCGATGACCGCCGCGACCTGCCAGGAGCCGGGCTGCACCGGCACCATCGTCGACGGCTACTGCGACGTCTGCGGCACGCCCGGCGCCGGCGGCGGCACCGGTGCGGCAGTGTCGCCGGCCTCGCCGGCGTCGCCGGCGTCGGCAGCCGTCGGCGGCGCGGCCGCCGGCTCGACCGGACGCTGCCAGGAGCCGGGCTGCACCGGCACCGTCGTCGACGGCTACTGCGACGTCTGCGGCACCCCTGGGGCCGGCGCGAGCGGAGGCGCTCCCGCGGCCTCGACGTCGGCGGCCGAGGAGCCGTGGCAGTCGCCCTCGCCCGAGGAGCACGGGGAGGAGCAGGAGGAGGAGCCGATCACCCCGCCGGCCCGACCGCAGCCGACGCGTGCGTCCTCGGTGCCCAACGGCACCCCCTGCCGGCAACCGGGGTGCGCGGGGCACTACCTCGACGGCTATTGCGACGTCTGCGGCAGCAGCGCCGAGGACCCGGCCGCGGGCGAGACCGACCCTGACTCGGCGGCCACCTCGCCGATGGCGGCCACCCGCACAGCGGCGAGCGACCGGCTCTCCTCGACGGCGATCGGCTCGGCCCGGGCCCGGCAGAGCGGGTCCAAGGCGACCCGCCGGATCGGCTCGGCGAGCCAGCGGATGCGGCGCAGCCGGCTCGGCCAGGGCCTCACGACGATCCCGCCGATCGCGGCCATCGACGCCTCCGACGCGATCATGAGGAACCCGGTCGTCCCCGAGGACAAGCGGTTCTGCTCCAACTGCGGCACCAAGGTCGGCCGCGGCCGCGACGGCGAGCCGGGTCGCACGACCGGCTTCTGCCCGAAGTGCCGCCAGCCGTTCTCCTTCGACCCCAAGCTCAAGGCGGGCGACCTCGTCGCCGGACAGTACGAGGTCGCCGGCTGCCTCGCGCACGGTGGTCTGGGCTGGATCTACCTCGCCCGCGACCGCAACGTCTCGGGCCGGTGGGTCGTGCTCAAGGGCCTGCTCAACTCCGGCGACCCCGACGCGCTCGCGGCGGCCCTGGCCGAGCAGCGCTTCCTCGCCCAGGTCGAGCACCCGAACATCGTCGAGATCTACAACTTCGTCTCGCACGAGGGCGCCGGCTACATCGTGATGGAGTACGTCGGCGGCACCTCGCTCAAGGCGCTGCTCAAGCAGCGGATGCGCAAGGCCGGGCGCTACGACCCGCTGCCGGTCGACCAGGCGCTCGCCTACGTCCTGGAGATCCTGCCGGCCTTCACCTACCTGCACGACCTCGGCCTCGCCTACTGCGACTTCAAGCCGGACAACATGATCCAGGTCGGCGATGACATCAAGCTCATCGACCTCGGTGGCGTGCGCAAGATCGACGACGAGGACTCGGCGATCTTCGGCACCGTCGGCTACCAGGCTCCCGAGGTGGCCGAGCAGGGCGTCTCGGTGGCCTCGGACATCTACACGATCGGCCGCACCCTCGTCGTGCTCACCCTCGAGTTCCGCGGCTACCAGACGACCTTCGTCGACTCGCTGCCGCCGGTCGAGGACACCCCGGTGTTCCAGCGCTACGACTCGTTCTACCGGCTGCTGCGCAAGGCCTGCGCGAAGAGCCCGGACGACCGCTTCGCCTCGGCCGACGAGCTGCGCGTGCAGATGCTCGGCGTGCTGCGCGAGGTCGTCGCCCAGGACGCGAAGATCGGCCGGGCGAGCTCGTCGGCGCCGTCGGTGCTCTTCGACGCCCCGTCGATCGCCACCGACACCCTCGACTGGTACACCCTGCCGACCCTGCGCCCTGACACCCACGACGCGCAGGCGGGACTGGTCGCCGACATCCGCACCATGGAGCCGCACCGCCGGGTCGACGAGCTGCGCGCCGCGTCGCCGCAGACCCCCGAGGTGCTGCTCGAGCTGGCCCGCACCGGCCTGGACCGGGGCGACCCCGGGCTCGTCGACGCGGCGACCAACCAGCTGCTGCAGGACGACCCCTGGGAGTGGCGGGCCGTGTGGATGCAGGGCCTGCGAGCCCTGGCCGCCCGTGACGCCGCCGGCGCGCAGAGCGCCTTCAACGCCGTCTACGGCCAGGTGCCCGGCGAGCTCGCGCCCAAGCTCGCGCTCGCCTTCGCCTGCGAGGTCAGCGGCGAGTCCGCGGTCGCCGAGAGCCTGTATGCCGTGTGCGCCCGGACCGACTTCAACTACATCCCGGTCGGTGCCTTCGGGATGGCCCGGATCCGCTCGGCCCGGCGCGACATCGGCGGCGCCGTCGAGGCGCTCGACCTCATCCCGTCGACCTCCCGGGCCTACGCCCTGGCCCGGTTCAAGCGCAGCCAGATCCTCGCCGCCGCGGGGACGGGGCTGCCCGGGTTGGCCGAGTCGCTGAGCAGCATCCGCGACGTGCCGGTCGATCCCTACGACCGGGCCCGGCTGCGGGTCACCGTCTTCGAGAACGCCCTCGCCTGGGTCACCTCGCCGGGTGGCGGGCCGGGCCCCACCGAGGTCGACGGCCGCCCCGGCACCGTCCGCGGCATGCGTGAGGGGCTCGAGGAGTCGCTGCGCGAGCTCGCGAGGGTCACCACCGATCCCGACGAGCGGGTCCGGCTCGTCGACCGGGCCAATCAGGTCCGGCCGTGGACGCTGCGCTGAGCCACCGATGACACCCGAGACCACCTCACCTGCAGCCCAAGGGGATCCGATGACCAGCTGCCCGGCCTGCGGCGCCGCCCGCGAGCCCGACGCCAGCTTCTGCGAGCAGTGCGGGCACGACTTCACGGCGGGCGCCGCGACGCCGGCAGCGCCCGCGGCGCCCGGCGCTCCCGGCGGCGCGCCGGCCGGCCCCGGCGAGACCCAGACCCGGCAGGCTCCCACCCGGGAGCAGACGGCGGCCGAGGGTGAGGAGTCGCCGCTCGATGTCGGCTGGACCGGACCGGTCGCCGGTCGCGGCATCGCCGGTGAGGTCGCCGCCGCTGCCGATCCGACCTGCCAGGCCTGCGGCGTCGGACACTACGACGAGGGCTACTGCGACCAGTGCGGCGCCAAGCAGCCTGACCCGCGTGACCACTTCACCGAGGAGCCGGCCGGCTGGCTCGGCGGCGTGTGCGACATCGGCAAGCGGCATACCCGCAACGAGGACGCGATGGCCCTGATGGCCTCGACCCGGCAGCTGCAGCAGGGCGTCGTCGTCGTCTGCGACGGAGTCTCGAACTCCACCGACTCGCACATCGCCAGCCTCGCTGCGGCCCGGGCGGCACGCGAGGTGCTCGACGACCCGGTCCCCCAGGCGATGGGGCAGCCCGAGGCCCGGCTCGGAGCCATGGCCCAGCGGCTGATGGCCGGCGTCACCGCCGCCCGCCAGGCCGTCATCGAGGCCACCCCACAGCCCACCGGGCCCACCCCGCCGTCGTGCACCTTCGTCGCGGCGATCATCGACGAGGGGACCGCCTTCGTCGGCAATGTCGGTGACAGCCGGGCCTATTGGCTGCCCGACGACCCGGCGCTCGAGCCGGCCCAGCTGTCCTCGGACGACTCCTTCGCCGCCGAGCAGATGCGCGAGGGCGTGCCTCGCAAGCAGGCCGAGACCGGCCCGCAGGCCCACGCGATCACCCGCTGGCTCGGGGTCGACTCCCCCGACGACCTCACCCCGCACGTCGCGAGCGTCGCGCTGAACGCCGACGGCTGGCTGCTCGTCTGCTCGGACGGGCTGTGGAACTACTGCTCCGACGCGCACGACCTGCGTCGGCTGGTCGGCGAGCAGGTGGCCGCCCTCGGCCCGCACGGCCGGCACCCGCGCACCCTGGCCGGCGCGCTCGTCGACTTCGCCAATGCCCAGGGCGGGATGGACAACATCACCGTCGCGCTGGCCCGGGTCGGGGCGACCGACCCGGCGCCCCCCGAGCCGCCGCGTGCGGCGGTGCAGGCCCCGACCGGCCCGACGCCGTTCGAGGGCGTGCCGATCGAGCCACCGGACCCGCCCGCAACCCCGGCCGCGCCCCCAACATCTGCGACGGCGCCGACACCACCTCCTGTGGCGCCCACGCCACCCGCGGCGGTGCCCCCGCCCCCCGCGGCCCTGCCCCCCCCCCCCCCGGCCCCGCCCCCCCCCCCCCCCCCCGCGCCCCCCCCCCCCCCCCCCCCCCCCCCCCCACCCGCCCAGGCGGCATACCCTGCAATGACGACCGAGCCCACCCCGATCCCTGGAGAGAGCACCGATGGCGACGTTCACCACTGAGGTCTTCCAGAACGAGTTCCTCCCCGACGGCGGCACCGACGTGCACGCGATCGTCCGGGTGACCTGCAACGGGGCCGGCCAGAGCATGACCGGCCGGATCGGCGAGCAGGCCGAGATCCTCGTCGTCGACACCTCCGGCTCGATGGGCGCCAACGGCATCGCCCAGGGCCGGTATGCCGCGACCGTCGCCCTGCAGGCGATCGACGACGGCACCTGGTTCGCGGTCATCGCCGGCAACCACGTCGGCACCCTCGTCTACCCGGGCTACGGCGCGCAGCAGATGGTGCGGATGGACGCGCGGACCCGGCAGGAGGCGATCAACGCGGTCCAGATGTTCCGCGCCGACGGCGGCACCGCGATGGGCACCTGGCTCACCAAGGCCAAGGAGGTCTTCCTCACCGTCCCGCATGTCGTGCAGCGGCACGCGATCCTGCTCACCGACGGCGCCAACGAGCACGAGACGCCCGACCAGCTCACCTACGCGATCCAGAGCGCCACCGGCTTCTTCCAGTGCGACGTGCGGGGGCTCGGCGACCGCTGGCAGATCGACGAGGTGCGCCGGATCGCCTCCGCGCTGCTCGGCACCGTCGACCTCATCCCGACACCCGAGCAGATGGCCCCCGAGTTCGAGCGGCTCATCCTCGCCTCGATGGCCCGCGGCGTCGCCTCGGTCGACGTGCGGGTGTGGGCGCCGCAGGGCGCGCAGGTGCTCTTCGTCAAGCAGGTCGCGCCGGACCTCGAGGACATCACCGCCAAGCGGACCCAGGTCAACCCGCTCACCGCGGCCTTCCCCACCGGGGCGTGGGCCGACGAGACGCGCGACTACCACATCGCCGTGCGGCTGCCGGCCAAGAGCGTCGGCCAGGAGCAGCTCGCCTCGCGGGTGCAGGTGGTCATCGGCGACGACGTGCAGGCCCAGGCGCTGGTCAAGGCCACCTGGTCCAGCGACGAGGCGCTCACCACCCGGATCGACGACCAGGTGGCCCGCTACACCGGGCAGGCCGAGCTGGCCGCGGCGATCCAGGACGGGCTGGCCGCCAAGGCAGCTGGCGACGAGGACGGCGCCACCCGCAAGCTCGGGCGGGCCGTCCAGATCGCGGCCCAGACCGGGGACGAGGAGATGACCTCGCGGCTGAAGAAGGTCGTCGAGATCGACAACGCCGAGACCGGCACGGTGCGGCTCAAGAAGGCGGTCGAGCGCCTCGACGAGATGGCGCTCGACACCGCCTCGACGAAGACGCGGAGGGTGAAGAAGTGAGCTACGTCTGCCCGAACGGCCACGACTCGACGGCGCCGGACTTCTGCGACACCTGCGGCGCACCGATCGACCAGGGCGCCAACGGCGTCCCCGGCGGAGGCGCGGGTGCCGCAGCAGGGGCGGGTGGCGCGGGTGGCGCGGGAGCGAGCGGGAGCGGGGCGAGCCCGGCTGCACCGGCTGCGCAGACCTGCCCGCACTGCCAGAGCGGCAACGCCCCTGGTGCGCTCTTCTGCGAGGCGTGCGGCTACGACTTCACGACGGGGGCGCTGCCTCGGCCGGTCCCGCCTCCGCCCAACCCCTTCCTGCCACCGCCCTCCCCTGGCGGCAACGCCGGCAGCGGCAGCGCCTTGGACCTCGACGGTCCGGTGAGCGCCGAGGTCGAGCCGGCAGCTGACCCGGCGGGTGGGCCCGAGGGCGAGCCCGCCGGCGCCGCAGCGAGCGACCCGGCCCCCAGCGGCACCGCGACCGGCGATCCGGAGAGCGCGTCGTCCAGCGACCCGGGTGCCCCCTCCTCCCCCGTTGAAGGCGAGGGCGAGGCCAACGAGTCCGCTCCGGCGGCGGCCGCTGTCACTCCGCCGCCTGCTTCGAGCGCCCTCGAGGGCGGCGCGAGCGGCATACCGCCGGCGATCGCGCTGGAGTGGGTGGCCGAGATCTGGATCGACCCCGACTGGTATGCCGGGCAGGAGGCCGAGGAGCCGATGCCCTCGCCAGGGCTGCCGGTCGTCGTGCCGTTGACGGTGCGCAGCGCGCTCATCGGGCGGGTCTCGACGAGCAAGAACATCCGGCCGGACATCGACTGCACGACCGACAGCGGGGTGAGCCGTCGGCATGCCCAGCTCACGACCGACGGGAAGCGCTGGTTCGTCGAGGATCTCGGCTCGTCCAACGGCACCTACGTCGGCGGCACCGGCGAGGCGCTGCCCGAGGACCCGATCGCGGTCGGCCCGAAGAAGGAGCTCGACCCCGACGACCGGATCTATGTCGGGGCGTGGACCCGGATCGTCGTGCGGCCGGCCACCGACGAGGAGAAGTCGGCCGCCACGTCAGCCTGACCGAGGCCGAGGGCCCCACGGGGCCCTCGGTGTCCCGCAGTCGGCTCAGATCGCGTTCATCCGACTGAGCCGCTGCAGGGACAGATAGCCGAAGGGGATCGGCAGCCAGTAGGTCATCATCCGATAGAGGATGACCGCCGAGATCGCCGACCCGCTCTCGACGCCGATCGCCGACAGGCCACCCCACAGCAGCGCCTCGATGCCGCCGAGCCCGCCGGGAGTGGGCACGGCCGAGCCGAGGATCGCCCCGGCGAAGTAGACGACGCCGACCGCGGCGATCGGCGGGTCCGCGCCGAAGGCGCGCGCCGCACAGTAGAGCGAGGCGACGAAGGAGACGTCGAGCAGCAGCGCGCCGCCCATCAGTTGCGCGAGCTTCTGCGGACGCTGGAAGACCGACAGCACCTGGGGCAGCACGTCACGCACCTGCGGCACCACGCGCTCGGAGAAGAAGCGCCGCACCTTCGGGACCGCGAAGAGCGCGAGGATGACGACGATGACGATCGGGATCGCGGCGACGACCTTGGCCGGTGGTTGGAACGATGCCTGTGGCCCGGTGCCGGCGACGACCATCGAGGCACCCAACAACGTGGCATACGAGCCGAATTGGAAGACCTGGGCGAGCCCGACGCTGGCGCCGGCCGCGGCGGCCGTGACACCCGAGCGCTGGAGGTAGCGGGTGTTGAGAGCGATGTTGCCGATCGCGGCCGGGGCGATGAGCGCGCTGAAGGCGACCGCAAGCTGGGTCATGTAGGTGCGCACGAAGGACAGCCGGCTCGGCACCGACCCCATGAGCACGAGGCTGGTGCCGGTGAAGGTCAGCGCAGCGAAGAGGAACGAGCCGGCCACCCAGCCGACCTGCGCCTGGGCGACCTTGCCGAAGTCCACCTGGGCCAGTTGGGGCAGCACGATGTATGCCGCGACGGCGCCGCCGAGCAGGGTGAGCATGCCCTTGACGGTGAACCGTCGCAGCTCGATCGTCGCCGGCTGGTCCTTGGCCGGCTCGAGGGTGAGCACCTGGTCGCGGAGGTTGTCGAGCAGGCCCTTGTCGGCCTTGACCGCCTGGCGCAGGTCGCGACCGAGGGCCAGGGTCTGCAGCAGCGGGAGGGTGTGCGAGATGCGTCGAGCCCCGATCTCCTCGACGGCCAGCTCGACCGCGCGGGCGGGGCCGAGGGCGAGGGCGAGCATGACGAGCACCTGGGCGGCGTCGGTGCGGCGGGAGATGTCGTCGCCGCCGACGTCGCCGTCGCCGAGTCGGCGCACGCCCGCGGTGCCGTCGGCGAGGATGACGATGGTGTCGCGGGTCAGTCCGCGAAAGGCGATCCGCTTGGCCTGCAGCTCGTCGAGCAAGCGCAGCACGGCGCGCGCCTCGTCGTCGGTGAGGTCGAGCCCGATCTCGGCGAGGCTGCGGCCCTCCACCCGGGTCGTCGCGATCGCCGCCGAGGCGCCGTCGACGTCGCAGACAGCCAGCGGACGGGGGCCCACCACGCCCGCCCACTGCAGGGCCAGGGCCTGCAGGGCGCGGTGCTCGAGGGCCGCTCGCAGGGTGAGCGCCGGGCCGCGAGCGGTCGCGCCGCGCAGCCGGAGCCGGTTGATGATCCGCCGGCCGGAGGCCAGGCCGAAGGTGTCGCGGTCGAAGACGTGCACGTCGACGAGCCCGTCGCGAGTCTGCCCCTCGTAGAGCCGGGCACCCTCGTCGTAGTCGTCGAGCAGCCGCAGGGTGTGCAGGGGGACGCCGGCCTGGACGAGCTCACGGGCGACGGCGGTGCCGGGGGCTCGGGTCGCGGCGGTGCCGAAGAGGTAGCGCGCTGCGTGCCCGACGATCGCGCCGAGCAGGAAGGAGCACAGCATCGCGAGCGCGGTGGTCGCGGCGGCCAGGAAGGCGGTGAGCATCACCGAGGCGATGACGAGCGGGGCGAGGGTGGCCAGCCAGCGGCGGCCGGAGATGTTGGCGACGACGACGAAGGCGACGAGCGCAACGACGAGGACATCGAGCGGGTTGGTGCGTCCGCTCGAGGCGACTGGCCTGGTGAGGGCCGCCAGCACCGTGGTCAGCCGGTGGTCGAGCAGCAGGGTCTTGATGCCGACCGCGATGCCGGCCGCCACCCCGGCGACGAGCATGGCTTGGGCGAGCTGCCAGCCGCGCCGCCGGGTGAGCAGGTCCGCCGTCACGGCGACCGGCAGCAGGATCGTGCCGGCGCCGGCGACCAGCGAGAGCAGCTGCAGCAGCAGTCGGGGCAGCCCGCCGGTGGCCTGGGTGAGGTCCTGCTCGAGCGCGCCGGTGGTGCCGACGGCGAGATTGCCCAGGGTGATCGCGACGAGGGCGATCACGGCATACAGGCCGAAGAGATAGAGATCGGAGGTGCGCCGGACGCGATCCGCGACCGGCGGCTCGACGACCTCGACGCTCACCGGGGTTCCGTGCACCCGCTCATAGTGTCAAACCATGCCCCGCCCCGCCGTGCGCCCCGCGCCGTCGGGGCCCCTGCGGTTTATCGGGTGACCCGATAAACCGGCACTCGACCCGAGGAACGTCCTCGGGTCGAGTGCCCTTTTGTCGGGTCGAGCACACCGAGAGCGTTTGTCCAGGCTCGACGGGGGTACCCCTCAGGAACCCCGGGCGATCCCGGGCCAGCAAGGAACCTGCCGACGACTCGACGAGGAGCAACGACATGGGTTTCGAGGAGATGAAGGACAAGGCCAAGGAAGCCTGGC
Source organism: Dermatophilaceae bacterium (assembly GCA_035448065.1). Classification (GTDB taxonomy): domain Bacteria; phylum Actinomycetota; class Actinomycetes; order Actinomycetales; family Dermatophilaceae; genus Phosphoribacter. The sequence continues at coordinate 11,965 of DAOTIG010000013.1, read as the reverse complement.
ACGACACCAAGGACGCGGCCAAGGAGGCCTGGGAGGGCACCAAGGACGCCGCGGACGACGCCGGTGACAAGGCCGGCGACGCCATGGACGAGGCCCGCCACGACACGCATCACGCCGGTCACGAGGCTGCTGACGAGGTCGGCGACGTCGGCCGCGGCGCCGAGAACGTCAAGGATGACGTCGTCGGCAAGGCCAAGGAGAAGGTCGGCGACTGGACCGACAACACCTCGATGGAGATGGAGGGCCGGGCCCAGCAGGCCGAGGCGGATGTCCGCCGCGCCGCTGAGCGGGTCGACGAGGCCCGCGAGAGCTGACGCCCTCGCCCGCGCACAGACCGCGAACCCCGTCGGGTCCCCTGCCCGGCGGGGTTCGCCGTCGCGCAGACCGCTGGCCGCCGCTCAGCCGGTGGTATGCCGGTCGGTCACCTCGAGCGCCTCGTCGAGGATCGCCAGGCCCTGCCGGACCTCCTCGACGCTCGTCGTCAGCGGCGGCGCGACGTGCGTCCGGTTGAAGTGCACGAAGGGCCAGAGCCCCCGCTCCTTGCACGCGGCCGCGAAGGCGGCCATCGGCGCGTTGGCGGCGCCGGCGGCGGCATACGGGACAAGGGGCTCGCGGGTGGCGCGGTCGCGGACGAGCTCGACGCACCACATCGCGCCGAGCCCACGGACGTCGCCCACTGACGGGTGTCGCTCGGCGAGCCGGGCGAGCTCGGGGCCGATGATGTCGGTGCCGAGCATCCGGGCGTGCTCGATCACGCCCTCCTCCTCGAAGATCCGGATCGACGCGATGGCCGAGGCGCAGGCGAGGGGGTGGCCCGAGTAGGTGAGCCCGCCCGGATAGACGCGGTCGCGGAAGGTCTCGGCGATCGACCGGCTGATGATCACCCCGCCGAGCGGCACGTAGCCGGAGTTGACGCCCTTGGCGAAGGTGATGAGGTCGGGCGTGACCTCCCAGTGCTGCACGGCGAACCACTCCCCGCACCGCCCGAAGCCGGCCATCACCTCGTCGCAGATGAGCATGATGCCGAGCTCGTCGCAGATCGTCCGGAGGCCGGCGAGGTAGCCCGGCGGCGGGACGAGCACCCCGTTGGTGCCGACGACGGTCTCGAGGATGATCGCGGCGACGGTGCCGGGGCCCTCGACCATGATCGTGTCGCGGACGTGCTGCAGCGCCCGCTCGGTCTCCTGCTCGGGCGTCTCGCTGTGGAAGCTGGAGCGATAGGGATAGGGCCCCCAGATGTGCACGATGCCGGGTATGCCGGGCTCGCTCGGGATGCGTCGGGGGTCGCCGGTCATGGTCAGCGCGCCGGCGGTCGCCCCGTGATAGGACCGGTATGCCGCGAGCACCTTGTGTCGTCCGGTGTGCAGCCGAGCCATCCGGATCGCGTTCTCGGTGGCTTCCGCGCCGCCGTTGGTGAAGAACACCATGTCGAGGCCCTCGGGCGCCTTGCTCGCGATGAGCCGCGCCGCCTCGGAGCGCACATCGGCAGCGAATCCCGGTGCGAGAGTGGCCATTCGGCCGGCCTGCTCCTGGATCGCGGCGACCAGTTTGGGGTGCTGATAGCCGAGGTTGGCGTGCACCAGCCCGGACGAGAAGTCGAGATACTCCCGCCCGTCGGCATCCCAGAAGCGGCTGCCCTCGGCGCGCACCACCGCCAGCGGGGAGATCTGGCCCTGCGCCGACCAGGAGTGGAAGACGTGCGCGCTGTCGTTGCCCCGGATGGTGTCCCCGTCGGTGGGCACGGTGAAGCTCGTGGGGGCAGGAGTGACGCGGGGCTCGGAGCGCAGGTCGGTCATTGACCGAGGATATCGACGCGACAGTGGGCGACGGCGTCCGCAAGACTCGGAGGATGTCGCACCGTCCTTCGTGGAGCACCCTGCCGACCCTCGTCACGGACTGGGTGGCTGGACTGCTGGGGGCGCCGGTCGTGTCCGCCGTGAGCCAGGCCGGCGGGTTCTCGCCGGCGAGCGCAGACCGGGTCGTCGCGGCGAACGGCGCCCGGGCCTTCGTCAAGGCGGTGCACGCCGACCACAACCCGCGCACGCCCGAGATGCACCGCACCGAGGCGCGAGTCGCGGCCGCCTTCCCTCCCGGCTTCCCCGCGCCGGCGCTGCTCGGCTGCCTCGATGCGGACGGCTGGGTGGCTCTGGCCTTCGCGGATGTCGACGGCCGGCACCCGCGCACGCCGTGGACGGCCGACGAGCTCGACGCCACCCTCGGGACGCTCGGCGAGCTGGCGCGGATGGGCACCCCGGCGCCGATCGACGACCTGCCGACGCTGCCCGAGCAGCTCGCCGACGACTTCGCAGCGTGGGAGCGGGTGGCGGCCGATCCCCCGGCCGACCTCGACCCGTGGCTGGCCGAGCGTCTGCCCGAGCTGACCGAGCGCGCTGCTGCCGGCGCTGCGGCCCTGGCCGGAGACACCTTGGTGCACATGGACGTTCGCGCCGACAACGTGCTGCTCGATCACGCCGGTCGGGTGTGGGTGCTCGACTGGCCATGGGTATGCCGCGGCGCCGCCTGGGCGGACCGCCTCCTGCTGCTCTATTCGGCGGTCGATGACGACAACCTCGACGCTATCGACGCCCGGGTCGACGCGGTGCTCGCCGAGCACGGCCTGGCGCCCGACGTCGGCACCGACGTGCTCAGCGGCTTCGTCTCGTTCTTCGTCGACGCAGCCCGGCGGCCGGGCTTTGCCGGTGGTGGCGACGTCGTGACCCACCGTCGGCAGCGGGCCGCATACACGGTGCCGTTGCTGCGCAAGCGGATCGGGGGCTGAGTCGCCGATCGGCGCCTCGGGTGGTCAGCTCTCGACGGCGAGCTCGACGAGCCGCGCGACCAGACCGCTCGCGTCGAGGCCGTCGGGCACATCCTCGACGAGCACCGCGGCATAGAGACGGCCGGCGGGGAGGTCGGCGAAGCCGACGTCCGCCCAGACACCCTCGCCGAAGCCGTGCTTGCCGATCCATGGCGCACCGGCGACGGTCCGCGCATCGCGCATCTCTGCGGCGGCGCGCAGCAGCTCGGTCATGATCCGCGCAGCGCGCGGACTCGCTGCCGCAGCGTTGACGACGGCGACGAGCAGCGCGACGAGCTCGGCTGCCGTGGTCACCGACTCCTGCTCGCCAGGGCGCGCCAGCCGGTCGCCGAAGGGTCGGCCGAGTCGCGTCGTCGTCAGCCCCATCCGCCGCAGGCCGTCGTGCACCGCCGCATGCCCGAGCCGCTCGGCGAGCAGGTTGGCGGCGGTGTTGTCCGAGACGACGACCATGAGCGTCGCCAGATCGCCGAGCGTCGGCTCGAGTCCGGCGTCGAGCAGCCCCAATACCCCTGTGCCGCCGACCTGCTCGTCGACGCGCACGCGGTGTCGCTCGGCCAGCGAGATGGTGCCGGCATCGGCCTGCCGATAGAGCTCGGCGAGGATCGCGAGCTTGATCGTGCTCATCGAGCGCACCGGCACCGCCTGGCGGTGGACCAGGCAGCGACGGTCGGGCAACCGGACCTCGAGCGCGACGTGGCCGCCCGCCACCTCGACCTCGGCGATGGCAGCACGCAGCCCCTCCGGCAAGGCCACGCCGAGTGACCCAGGCACCCCGTGCACGCTGGCAGCCATCGTCACCGCCAAGCGATCGGCAGTCGTTTGACGCCGCGCTGGAAGTTGCTCTGCAACCACACCGGCTCGCCCGCCGCCTCGATCCAGGTGGTCCGCCCGAGGAGCTCGGTGAACATCGTCGTCATCATCGAGCGGGCCAACCAGGCACCGAGGCAGACATGCGGCCCGGCGCCGAAGGCCAGGTGCCGCTTGGCGTTCGGCCGCGCGATGTCGAAGACGTCCGGGTCGGCGAAGACCTCCGGGTCGCGGTTGGCCGCCGCGAACGAGACGACGACCTTGTCGCCGCGCTGCAGGGTCACCCCCGACAGCTCGACATCGCACGTTGCGGTGCGCCGGAAGGTCATCACCGGCGTCCACCAGCGGAGCATCTCCTCGACGGCATTGGGGATCGCCGCCGGGTCGGCCCGCAACCCGGCCTGCGCCTCGTCGTCGCCGAGCAGCCCGACCAGGCCGCCGGGCATGCCGTTGCGGGTCGTCTCGTTGCCGGCAACGGCGAAGAGCCAGAAGAGATTCTCGAACTCCTCGACGGACACCGAGCCCCCGGCATCGTCGCGCTGGGACATGAGGATCGACATGACGTCGTCACCAGGATCGCTGCGCCGCAACGTCCCCAGGTCGTGCGCATAGGCGTAGAGGTCGGGCATGCCGGCCCGGGATCGCGGGTCGGGCATCAGCCCGTCGGGACCCGGCTCAGGCCGCATCGCGTATGCCGCCCGCCCCATCTCGGTCGCACCGGCCGGGTCGAAGGCCGCCGACACCCGATAGTCCGGGTCCTGCCAGCCGATCACCCGGTTGGCCCAGTCGAACATCAGCCACCGGTCCTGCGGCGGCACGCCCATGACATCGGCGAGGGTGAGCAGCGGCAGATCGGCCGACACGTCCTTGGCGAAGTCGCACGTCCTGGTCCGCGAACCGCCCTCTCCAGCAACGCCGTTCGCGATCATCCGGTCGAGGATGCCGTCGACGTGCCCACGCACCTGGGTCTCGAGCGCGCCGATCGCCTTGGGGGTGAACGACTGTGCGAGCAGCTTGCGGAGCCGGGAATGCTCCGGCGGGTCCATGTTGAGCATCATCCGGCGCACGAAGGCGAGGTCGCCCTCGGTCCGCGGATCGCGCATCTGGGTGCCGCCGAGCGAGGACGAGAAGGTCCCCGGGTCCTTGAGCACCCGGTCGACGTCGGCATGCCGCAGCACGAGCCAATAGCCCGTGCCCGCAGGCCAGCCCGGCAGGTCCGGCTCGGCCACCGGCACGACACCGTGCGCGTCCCGCAGTGCCGCGAGCGCGGCATACGGGACGGACTGCACGTAGGTGGCCGGGTCGTGGACGAGCCGGGTCGCCTCGCGTTCGCTCTCGCTCAGCCGTGCGTATGCCGCGTCGACCCGCGCGCGGACGGCGCTCCGGTCGACCGGGGCGCCGTCCGCCTCGGCGTTGGGGAAACGGGACAGCAGGGACATCGGCGCGTCTCAGTCGGCGAGGAAGCGCTCGACCACCGTCGCGAGCTGCACCGGCGTCTCGAACATCGGGTAGTGCCCGGCGTTGGGCATCACCTCGATGGTGCAGTTGGGGAAGTGCGGTGCATAGGTCTGCTCGACCGTCGCGCGGCCCAGGGCCGGGTCGTGCTCGCCCGGGATGACGAGGATCGGCGTCTCGCAGCCGGCGACCTCGTCGAGGAAGTCCGGCGTGGCCCAGGCGACGAGAGCGCCGGCGAAGCCCTCCGTGGTCGAGTGGGCGAGCGACCAGTCGACGACCGACTGCACCCAGGTCGCGGTGTTGCGGTTGCCGGTCGTGAAGTCGATGATCCCGAAGCGCTTGCCCGGGTCGTCGGCAGCGCCGTAGAACAGGTCGTGGCCGGCCTCGTCGAAGGGCGTCGGCGTCGCGCCGACCGGCGTGATCGCGACGATCTTGCGGACCCGCTCGGGTGCCAGGGCGAGCACCCGCAGCACCTCGGCGCCGCCCATCGAGTGACCGATCAGGCTGAAGGTGTCGGCACCGAGCTCGTCGGCGAGCGCGAGGACGTCGCCGGCCACCTCGTCGAGGGTGTAGTCGCCGGGCTCGCCCATCCGGGCGCCGTAGCCGCGGTTGTCGGTGAAGTGGTAGCTGAAGCGCTGCCCGTCGAGGTAGTCGGGGAACAGGCCCCACCCGTCGGCGGAGCCGAACCAGCCGTGCAGGACGAAGACGTGGTGGGCGCCGCTGCCCACGGTGCGGTGCGGGATGCTCATGGCTCCGACCCTAGCCCGGGCAGCTCCCGCTCACGAGAGCACGGCCGTGAACCTCCCGCGTCCGCCGCCAGCGGACGTCAGGGAGGCGTCAGGCGTCAGGCGAGGGCGTAGTCGCCCGCGTCGTCGAGCGCGGCCGCCGCCTCGGCGTCGCCGATCTCGCGGTCGGCGTCGACGTGGACGGTCGACGTGCCGCCGGCAACCAGCTCGACGCGCACGTCGCTGACGCCGTCGAGGGCGGTGAGCGCCTCGGTGACGTGGCCGACGCAGTGCCCGCAGGTCAGGCCGGTCACTTGGAAGGTCTGGGTTGCCATCGGTGGCTCCTCACGTTCTCGGTATGCCGCCCAGCATACCCCCCGTGGGTATCTCGCCTCCGCCACCCGCACGAAACGCCCGCTGGTGGCGGGCGTTTCGCGTCAGAGCGGCCGGCCGGGGATGCGGGCCCCGACCGAGAGCGCCGCCTGCGGTCAGCTGGGCTTGGGTGCCCCCGGGCGGGCGTAGCGCCACCAGGTGATCGCGACACACATGACCGCCCACGCGACGCCGATCCAGTAGAAGACCGGAGCCGGCATGAGGGTGAGCCCGACGCCGAAGAGGAACGGCCCGAAGGCGGCGATCGCGCCGGTCCAGCCGATGACGCCGCCGGCCTGACGCCGCTCGAAGATCATCGGCATCTGCTTGAAGGTCGAGGCGTTGCCGATGCCGGCGAAGAGGAAGATCGCGAGCATCCCCCACAGGAAGCGGGTGAAGCCGCCCTGCAGCGCCGTCGCCGAGGACAGGTCCGGGGTGAGCGCCGGGATGGTCCAGATGATCGAGGCGATCAGCCCGAGCCCGGACACGAGCGACCACCTCGCTCCGCCCATCTTGTCGGTGAGCGGGCTGAACAGCACCCGGGCTCCGGCGCCGACGAGCGGGCCGAGGAAGACGTACTTCACCGGGTCCGGCACGGCATACCCCTCGATGAGCAGCTTGGCCGTGGCCCCGGAGCCCTGCACGATCGCCGTGTTGCCGGCGCCGTAGAGGTTGGCCATGAGCAGGCCGAACTGGGCCGACAGCCCGGAGAAGGTCCCGAAGGTCATGATGTAGAGCAGCGTCATCCACCAGGTGTCCTGGTTGCGGAAGATGTCGAACTGCTGCTTGATGTTGGCCTTGACCGGCACCGACTTGAGCACCAGCCAGGCGAGGATCGCGCCGCCGATGATGAACGGGATGTAGAAGAAGGCGGCGTTCTGGTACCACACCTCGACGTTGGGCTTGCCCGGGACCTTCATCTGCTGCGAGGCGCCGAGGAAGCCGATCATCCCGAAGCCGATGAGCCACGGCGTGAGCAGCTGCACGAGCGAGACGCCGAAGTTGCCGATGCCGGCCTGCAACCCGAGCGCGGTGCCCTGCATCCGGCGCGGGAAGAAGTAGCTCGTCGAGGGCATGAAGCCGGAGAACGCGCCACCGCCGATGCCGGCGAGGAAGGCGAGCACCGCGAGCTCCCAGTAGGGCGCGGTCGGGCTCTGCACCCGCACGCCCCAGCCGAGCACCGGGAAGAAGAGCAGCGCGGTCGTCGCGGCCACCATCTTGCGGGTGCCGACCATCGGCGGCAGCACCATCCAGACCAGCCGCATGAGACCGCCGGACAGGCCGGGGATCGCGGCCAGCCAGTAGAGCTGGTCCTTGGTGAAGCTGTAGCCGAGGGCGTTGAGCTTCGGGACGATCGCGCTGGGCAGGAACCAGGCGACGAAGCACAGCGTGAGGGTGAAGGTCGTCACCCACAGCGTCTTCCAGGCCAGGCCCTTGTCCCAGGTCGCCTCGTTCTCCGGGTCCCAGCTCTCGAGCCACTCGCCACGACGGGCGGGGGCGGGTGCAGTGCTCATGGTCGAGTCTCTTTCTCTCTCAACGTTTCTCGAGTATGCCGCGGGGCCGGGTGCGTGCGCCGCGCGGGTTGCGCCGGTATCGGGTGGTGCTGCGGCTCACCGAGCCCCAGCGAGCGCACCCTGCTCCGGGAGCGTGTCGACGTGGTCGGTGTCGAAGTGGTGGGTGAGCTCGGGCGACTTGGCGTGCAGCATCCGCACGACGGTGAGGTGCATCCAGATCGCGCAGATCGCGGTGAGCAGGAAGAGGACGAAGAACGTGGACGTCGGGAAGCCGCTCCACTCCTTCGTGTAGGCGAACAGCGGCGGCAGGAAGAACCCACCAAGGCCGCCGAGCATGCCGACGAGGCCACCGACCGAGCCGACGTTGTCAGGGAAGTACTCGGGGATGTGCTTGTAGACCGCGGCCTTGCCGACGCCCATCGCGCAGCCCAGCAGGAAGAGCAGGGCGGTGAAGGGGACGATGCCGATGGCATAGGCGAGGTGCTCGCTCTGGCTGCCGTTGGCGTGGTTGATGACGATGTGCCCGTTGGGCATCATCAGGATCCCGGTCGACAGCAGCATGAGCGCGAAGGTCCAGTACATGACCTTGCGCGCGCCGATCCGGTCGCTGATCGCGCCACCGAGCGGGCGCAGCAGCGAGGCCGGGAAGATGAACAGCGCGGTGAGCAGACCTGCGGTGGTGAGGCTGACCCCGAAGTTGTCGACGTAGTACTTGGGCATCCAGGCCGAGAGCGCGACATAGGCGCCGAAGACCGCGACGTAGTAGAGGCTGAACCGCCAGACCCGCAGCTGCTTGAGCGGCACCAGCATCTCGCCGATCGGCTTGCTGGCGCCCGGCATCCGGTCCCGACGCGGCACGACGAGGAAGGTGGCCACGGCCAGGACGAGCAGCAGCACGCCATAGATGACCGGCACGATCCGCCAGCCGCCCTGGATGCCCAGCCCGTAGACCGCGCCCGCCGTGCCGGTGATGAGCGGGGGGCCGATGAACTTGGTCACCGAGGCGCCGACGTTGCCGGCGCCGAAGAGGCCGAGCGCGAAGCCCTGCCGGTCGCGGCCGAACCACGCGGCATTCCATGCGATGCCGACCGAGAAGAGGTTGCCGGCGAAGCCGACGAGGAAGGCGAGCACGAGCAGCATCGCGTAGCTGCTCGCCTTGGCGACGAGGAACGCGGGGATGGCGGTCGTCGCGAGCATGACGATGGTGATCTTGCGACCGCCGATCCGGTCGGTGAGCATCCCCGCCGGCAGCCGCCACATCGAGCCGTTGAGCACCGCGACCGCGCTGATCCAGGACAGCTCGACATCACTGAGGCCGAACTCCTTCTGGATCGGGACACCGAGGATGCCGAACATCAGCCAGACGGCGAACATCACCGTGAAGGCGAGGGTCGACATGGTCAGGACCCGGGTGGCGCCTGCGCCGGTGTCGTGGACGGGGGCGACGACCTCGCCGGCGGATGCGCCAGTGTGCGGCACGTGGACCACTTCTCCTGAAGGTTGAACTGTCCTCTAAATCCCTGGCGGCTCCGCTAAAGATCCTCGACGAGGCTACACCTGCGCTTGCCGCGCACGTCAATCCGCAGGCGGCATCGCACCTGAGACGCTGCTCACAGCACGGTATGCCGCGCATCACGCCGATCCCGCCCGGCCGTCGCCAGGCGCGTGTGGTTAAGATGAGAGCCGTTACGCCTGGTCCTCTAAATCAGCGACGACGAGGGAGTGGAGATGACCGCCGCCCCGGTGGACCCCCGCGACTCCCCTGTGCTCGCCTCGTCGGTGCGCCGCCGGATCGTCGAGCACCTCGCCGACGTGGCGGACGCCACCCCCGAGCAGTCCGGCCGCAGCGCGGCCGAGCTCGCGGCATACCTGCACCTGCACGTCACGACGGCGCGCTTCCACCTCGACCAGCTGGTGCGCGGCGGCTTCCTGCAGACCAGCTGGGAGCGCTCGCACCGGGCGGGGCGGCCGCGCAAGCTCTATGCCGTCATGCCGACCGAGACCCGATCGGACGCGGAGGCGCACTACGAGGCGCTCGCCGAGCTGCTCGCCTCGTCGTGGCCGACCGCCGACGGCACGGCGCTCACCCCGGAGCAGGCCGGCCGTCGGTGGGCGCTCGACCACGCCGATCCGCGCACAGCCGACAGCGAGCAAGCGACCACACCGGGCCGCTGGCTGGCTAAGGTCGGGGACATGGTCGACCTCCTCGAGCGGTGGGGCTACCGGCCCGAGCTGAGCACGTCGCAGGGCGGGCGGCGGGTCACCGTCGACCTCGACCACTGCCCCTTCCTCGCCGTCGCACGGCGCCGCCCCGACGTCGTCTGCGCCGTCCACCAGGGCCTCATCACCGGGGCGCTCGAGCATGCCGGGGAGCGCGCCGCGAGCATCGAGGTCCGGCCGTTCACCGGCCCCTATCACTGCCAGGTGCATGTCACCACCGCCGCGACCTTCGCGGCACCGCACGAAGGAGAGCACTCGTGACCCAGCTCGACGGCCCGCTCGCCGACGCCCTCGTCGGCACCCGGCGCTTCTTCACCAAGGCGGAGGTGTCCGAGGACAAGCGCACCCTGCACGAGATCGGCGGCCGGCAGGGCGACAGCTTCTATCGCGACCGCTGGGCCCACGACAAGGTGGTCCGCTCGACGCACGGGGTCAACTGCACCGGCTCGTGCTCGTGGAAGGTCTACGTCAAGGACGGCATCATCACCTGGGAGGCCCAGCAGACCGACTACCCGTCGGCCGGCGCCGACCGGCCGGAGTACGAGCCGCGCGGCTGCCCCCGGGGCGCCGCCTTCTCCTGGTACACCTACTCCCCCACCCGGGTGCGCTACCCCTACGTCCGCGGCGTGCTGCTCGAGATGTTCCGCGAGGCCAAGCACGCCGTCGGCGGCGACCCGGTCGTCGCGTGGGCCTCGATCGTCCAGGACGAGGCAAAAGCCAAGCGCTACAAGGCCGCTCGCGGCAAGGGTGGCCTGGTTCGCTCGACCTGGGAGGAGGTCGTCGAGCTCGTCGCCGCAGCGCACGTCTACACGGTGAAGCGCTGGGGCCCGGACCGGATCGCCGGCTTCTCGCCGATCCCGGCGATGTCGCCGGTGTCCTATGCCTCGGGCGCGCGCTTCCTCGAGCTCATCGGCGCGCCGATGCTGTCGTTCTACGACTGGTATGCCGACCTGCCGAACGCCTCGCCGCAGATGTTCGGCGACCAGACCGACGTGCCCGAGTCCGGGGACTGGTGGGACGCCGGCTACCTCATCATGTGGGGCTCCAACGTCCCGCTCACCCGCACGCCCGACGCGCACTGGATGACCGAAGCGCGCTACCGCGGGCAGAAGGTCGTCGCGGTCGCACCGGACTACGCCGAGAACGTCAAGTTCGCCGACGAGTGGGTCACCTGCGCGCCCGGCGTCGACGGCGCGCTCGCCATGGGCATGGGGCACGTCCTGCTCAAGGAGTACTTCGCCGACCAGCAGGTGCCCTTCTTCACGGCCTACAACCAGCGCTTCACCGACCTGCCCTTCCTCGTCGCGCTCGACACCGACGACGACGGAAAGACCTACCGCTCAGGCAAGTTCGTCGTCGCTGGCGACCTCGACATCGCCGAGAAGGACTCCGAGAACGCCATGTGGAAGCCGGTCGTCATCGACGGCCGCACCGGCGAGGTCGCCGTCCCGAACGGCTCGGTCGGCTTCCGCTACGGCGAGGAGGGCTGGGGCAAGTGGAACCTCGATCTCGGTGAGATCGAGCCGCTGCTCAGCCTGTATGCCGCGCAGCGGCAGACCGCGCTCGTCGCCTTCCCGCGCTTCGACGCCGCCGACGGCAAGGTCGCCCACGAACTGCGTGGCGTGCCGGTCACCCGGGTCGGCGACCGGCTCGTCACGACCGTGCTCGACCTGCTGCTCGCACACTACGGCGTTGCGCGACAAGGGCTTCCGGGCCAGTGGCCGACCGGCTACGACGATGCCTCGGTGCCGGCCACCCCGGCCTGGGCCAGCGAGATCACCGGTGTGCCGGCCGCCCAGATCACCCGACTGGCTCGCGAGTGGGCGCAGAACGCGATCGACACCGAGGGTCGCGGGATGATCCTCATGGGCGCGGGCACGAACCACTGGTTCCACTCCGACCAGATCTACCGGGCGATGCTGCTGCTCACGACGATCACCGGCTGCCAGGGCCGCAACGGCGGCGGCTGGGCGCACTACGTCGGTCAGGAGAAGATCCGGCCGATCATGGGCTTCCAGCACATGGCCTTCGCCCTCGACTGGCACCGCCCGCCG
>DAOTIG010000012.1:0-38038 GCA_035448065.1 Dermatophilaceae bacterium | reverse complement strand
AGCATCCTGCTGGCCACGAGCCTCCCGCCGGCTCGAGTCGTGGCCGTCGTCGTCGTCGCGGCGGTCGCGGCGGCCAGCCTGGTCCCGTGGTTCGCCCTCGCCTCGGCCCGCACCCTGCCCGAGCCCTTCACGTCCGAGGCCGAGATCCTCGCGACCCCCGACCCCATCGACCCCGAGCGGGTCCGCCGCGGCATCGGCCTGGCCCACGACATCCAGCTGGGGCTGTCGATCGCTGTCGCCCTGCTCGTCATCCTCGCCGGCCCCACCCTCGTCACGCTCGGCTGGGCCGGGCTGGGCCTGGTCTGGGCCTGTGGCCTGGTCCAGATGATGCGCACGCGACAGTTCCTCCTCGGCCGCGACGTCGTCGTGGGATTGCTCGGTGGCACCTTCGCGGTTGCCGTCGGCACGATCGTCGGCGTGCTGCAGCACCCCGAGTGGGGTGGGATCGTCGGCCTCATCGTCGCCGTGCTGTCCGTGGCGGTGCTCGCCAGCCTCGCCATGCCCAAGCGCACCACCGTCCGCTGGGGCCGGCTGCTCGACATCATCGAAGGCGTCGCGCTCTTCGCGCTCGTGCCGCTGCTCGTCGTCGCGGTCGGGCTGCTCGGCAGTCGGGGCTGATCGATGGCCAGCAAGCGCGACCTCGTCGAGGCGCACGGCTTCAACCGCAAGCGACTCGTCTCCGCCTTCGTCAGCGGCGCACCGCAGGGCCGAGACGTCGAGAGCGTCTCGCGCAGCCGGCCGGTCGTCGCCGGCCTCGCCGTCGCCGGTCTGCTGCTTGGCGGCTCGGCGATCGCCGGTGTGCTCACCTCGCCGCTGCAGGACGGCTGGCAGGACGCGCACGTCGTCATCGGCAAGCAGTCGGCCGCGCGGTACGTCACCGACAAGGGCACCCTCTATCCGGTGCTCAACGCGACCTCGGCCCGGCTGATGATCCCGTCGCAGGCCGGCTTCCCCGTCATCGTCGTCGACGACGCCCAGATCGCGGCGAGCACCCGCGGGGCGGCGCGCGGCATCCTCGGCGCCCCCGACGACCTGCCGGCACCCGCCCGGCTGCTGCAGGCCGGCTGGGTCGCGTGTCTGGACGGCACCCGGATCGTCACGACGGTCGCCGAGCGCAAGGTGCCCAACCAGGGCACCCGCCCTCCCGGGATGCTCGTCTCCACCGAGGCCGGGACCTGGCTGCTCGTGGGCGGCTACCGCTTCCCCGTGCCACCGGTGATGGTGACCCCGCTGCGGCGTGAGCTCGGGATGGACCGCACCGCAGTGACCCCCGTGCCGGGCCGCTGGCTCGACCTGCTCGCTCCGGGTCAGACCCTCGGGGTGAGCGTGCCGCGGAAGGGCCAGCCGCTGCCGACGACGATGACCCTCGGCGGCAAGGTCCAGCGGGTCGGCCAGGTGGTGTCGGTCCGTGACCAGGGCGTCACGACCTACTCGCTCGTCGTCGAGGACGGCACGGTGACCCTCACCGCCTTCGCCGCGAACGTCTACCAGGCCCAGGAGCCCGAGCTCGGTCAAGCCGTCGTCGTCACGGCCAGTGACCTCGCGACCGTGCCGCCGAGCCCGAGCAGCGCCTCCTACTATCCGGCCGAGTGGCCCAGTGCGGTGCCGGTGAGCGCCGACGGGGTGCCGTGTGCCGTGCTCGAGACGACCCGGCAGGAGCGGGCCGCCGACACCCGCTTCGTCGTCGTGCCCAGCGACTCCGCCTTCGCCTCTCGGCCGACCGCGGTGACCGTCGACCCCGGGCGGGGCGCCCTCGTGCGGGTCAGCTCCACCGGCGCCACCGGCGGTCCGGTCTACCTCGTCGACCAGTCCGGGCAGAAGTTCGCCATCACCGATCCCAGCCCCGAGACCCTGGCCCGGCTCGGCTACGCCAAGGTCACCATCCCCGCCGTCCCCGGGCCGTGGATCCTGCTGTTCCCCTCCGGGCCGGCGTTGTCGACCGAGGCCGCGCTGGGCTCGCCGACCGAGCCCCAACCGGCCGCCCCGTGAGAAGGACACCCACCCGCCGCCGGCGGGCCGCCGTGGCCGCCCTGCTCGCGGGGCAGCTCGGGCTCGGCGTCGCCGTCGGCAGCTCCCCGGCCGCAGCGGCGTCCGGTTGCGGCCAGCGGAGCAAGGTCGAGCTGATCGCCGAGCCGAGCTACGTGCTGCGGCAGTATGCCGCGGCCAGTGCGCTGTGGCCGAGGGGCCACGACGGCGCGGGGGTGATCGTCGCGGTGCTCGACTCGGGCCTGAGCTCCGACAACCCGCACTTCGCCGCCCCGGGTGCCGTCCTCGACGGGACGACCTTCCTGCCCGAGGACCCGACCCTCGCCGACCTGCGCGCCCCGACCGGCCGCAAGGACGCGGCCGAGCACGGCACCGCCGTGGCCGGGCTGATCGCCGCCCGACGGATCGACGGCTCGGGTGTCGCCGGCCTCGCCCCGGCCGCCACCCTGCTGCCGGTCCAGGTCTACGGCATCGCCGCCAGCGACGACCCACGCTATGCCGCCGCCCTGCCCAAGACCTCGCAGATCGCCGCCGGCATCCGGTATGCCGCGGACGCCGGCGCCAAGGTCATCGCCCTGTCGATGAGCCAGGACCGACCCGACCCGGCCCTCGAGGAGGCGGTCGCCTATGCACGCAGCAAGGGTGCGCTGCTCGTCGCCAGCGCCGGCGACCGGCTCACCGCGGCCAACAAGAGCGACACGCCGCGCTATCCCGCGGCATACCCGGGCGTCGTCTCGGTGACGGCGACGACGACCGACGGGCGCGCCTCGTCGACGAGCATCCACGGCCCGCATGTGAGCATCGCGGCTCCCGGCCAGCAGCTGCCGACGACGGTCGGCGCCTTCGGCGACTGCGTCGTCGCGGCCCAGCCGGAGTCCAGCTATGCCGTGCCCCTCGTTGCAGCGGCCGCGGCCCTGCTCGTGCAGCGCTATCCCGCCGAGGGGCCGGACCTGTGGAAGTACCGGCTCGAGGCGAGCGCGATCCGGCCGAGCTCGGCGGTCCGCGACGACCGGCTCGGCTGGGGCCTGCTCGCGCCCTACGACGCGCTGACCATGACCCTCGACCCGGACCGGCCGGGCCCGGTGCTGCCCGGCAAGTCCGCGCCACGACAGCGGATCGACGCGGTCCAGGTGAGCCCCCTCGTGCTGCCCGACGATCCCCTGGCCCGGCCTCGTGCGCTCGGGGTCTGGCTCGTCTTCGGTGCCGCGGTCGCCACGCTCGCCCTCCGGCTGGTCCGCACCCTGCGCAGCGGGTCGGGTCCCACGACGAAGGCCGTTCGAGCACGAGGAGGCGCAGGCGCCGATGGCTGAGCCCGGACGGCCACGGCGGCCGGTCTTCCTCGACGCCGCCGCCATGGAGGAGCACGGCGAGGTCGTCGACCCCGTGCAGCAGATCGAGGCCGCCCACCAGAGCGCGGCGGTGCTCGTCGGCACCGGCCGGGCCGCCCACGACCCCGAGGTCACCGCCCGGCTGGTCGCGCTCGTCGAGCAGGTCGGGCTGTCGACGGTCGCCGACCTGTGGTCGGAGCGCCCGGCCCGCAGCCTGCCCGGTGCCCTGTGGCGGCTCTACGCCCTGCGCGAGTGGGTGCGCCAGGCACCGCTCGAGGCGAGTCGCGAGTATGCCGCGGGCGTGCGGCATACCGTCGTGAGCCATGCGGTCGCCGGCGCGGCCGAGCCGCCCGGCCCGGACGAGCTGGCCGAGCTGCTCGACGCCGTGCTGCGCGGCGTCTTCGAGGGCGACCTCGCCGTGGCCCTGGAGCGGGCGGCGGCCTTCTGCCGGGTCGTCTCGGCCGGGCGCGCCGACGTCACCGAGGGGCAGGCGCCGGCCGACCAGGCCGCCAGCCTGCTCGAGACGGCGGCCGACCTGGACGCCGCGGCGGCGCTGTGGCGACAGGACCGGCTCGTCTGAACGGATCGGATGATGCCCGAGCGCGGTGTGCGAGGCCGCAACGCGGGTATCCTGATCGACGCGTCGGGCCGCGGTAGCCCCGGGTCCCACTGATAGCCGCCGAGAGCGGCCATGCGCCGTGAGGCGCTCCCGGCCCGACGCACCAACCCCTGAGAATTCACTGTCAAGCGCTGACCGGGCTGCCGCTAAGCCCCCGCGGTCGGGTATGCCGCCCTACCGTAGATCCATGGATCACGACGCGAGCCGCAGCGAGGGTGGCAGCCCAGCCGTCGTCGCCGAGCCCGCGGCCGAGGGGCGGGACGACGATCGGATGGCCGAGCGCGAGATGGTCGCCGGCCTGGTCGACGCAGCCGGTCGGCACGAAGGGCGGCTCAGCCCGGAGCAGATCGACCAGGCGCTCGGGCTGTAGTCGGCACCGCGCCCAGAATGCCTCGAACCGGCCGGGCCGGGGTCTGTGACCACCGCAACGGCCCGGCCGGTCCGGTCTCGGCCACCTAGCCGAAGCGCCCGGAGATGTAGTCCTCGGTGGCGCGCTCGGTGGGGTGGTTGAAGATCGTCGCCGTCGGCCCGACCTCGACCAGCCGCCCCGGCTGGCCGGTGGCCTTGAGGTTGAAGAAGGCCGTCAGGTCGGACACCCGCGCGGCCTGCTGCATGTTGTGGGTGACGATGACGATCGTGTAGTCCTGCTTGAGCTGCTCGATGAGGTCCTCGATGGCGAGCGTCGAGATCGGGTCGAGCGCCGAGCAGGGCTCGTCCATGAGCAGCACCTTGGGCTTGACCGCGATCGCCCGAGCGATGCAGAGCCGTTGCTGCTGGCCACCGGAGAGCCCGGCGCCGGGCTTGTCGAGCCGGTCCTTGACCTCCTCCCAGAGGTTGGCGCCCTTGAGCGAGAGCTCGGCGGTCTCGCGCAGCGTGCTCTTGTCCTTGACGCCGTTGAGCCGCAGCCCGGCGACGACGTTGTCGAAGATCGTCATCGTCGGGAAGGGGTTGGGCCGCTGGAAGACCATGCCGACGTTGCGGCGCACCGCGACCGGGTCCAGGTCCGCGGCATACAGGTCCTGACCGTCGAGGCTGATCGAGCCCTCGACCCGGCCACCGGGGATGACCTCGTGCATCCGGTTGAGGGTGCGCAGCACGGTCGACTTGCCGCATCCAGAGGGCCCGATGAAGGCGGTCACCGAGCGCGGCTCGATGCCGAGCGAGACCCCCTCGACGGCCTTGAACGAGCCGTAGTAGATCGAGACGTCCTGGACGTCAATGCCCTTGGCCATCAGCGGGATTCGCCTTTCGTGGGGTGACTCGGCAGGCCGTGCGGAGGCGCGCTCAGCGGGCTCACCGGCGGACCGCGCTGCGTCGGGCGATCAGCCGGCCGGCGAGGTTGAGCAGCAGGACGAGCAGGATGAGGGTGAGCGCGGTCGCCCACATCCGGTCGACGGCGGTGTCGATGCCGATCTCGGTGCGGTCCTGGTTGATCATCGTCGGCAGGGTCGGCATGTAGCCGGAGAAGAGGTTGGTCGCGATGTTCTTCGTGTAGGGGCCGAGGATGAGCAGTGGGGCCGTCTCGCCCATCACCCGGGCCAGGCCGAGCAACACCCCGGTGACGATGCCGGAGAAGGCGGTGGGGAGGACGACCTTGGTGATGGTGATCCACT
Organism: Dermatophilaceae bacterium; assembly: GCA_035448065.1. Lineage (GTDB taxonomy): Bacteria > Actinomycetota > Actinomycetes > Actinomycetales > Dermatophilaceae > Phosphoribacter. The sequence continues at coordinate 32,492 of DAOTIG010000012.1, read as the reverse complement.
TGGGCACGCCGAGGGCGTAGGACGCCTCGCGCAGCTCGTTGGGGACGAGCTTGAGCATCTCCTCGGTCGACCGCACGACGACCGGGATCATCAGCAGCACGAGCGCGAGGCACACGGCGAAGCCGACCCGCTGGAAGCCGAAGGTGGTGACCCACACGGCATACACGAAGAGCGCGGCGACGATCGACGGGATGCCGCTGAGGATGTCGACCATGAACGAGATCGCCTTGGCCAAGCGGCCGCGGCCGTACTCGATGAGGTAGATGGCGGTGAAGATGCCGATCGGCACCGCGATCGCCGCGGTGACCGCGCCCTGGATGAGGGTGCCTTGGATCGCGTGCACCGCGCCGCCGCCGGCGTCGGTGGCGTTGATGTTGCGCTGGCTGTTGGTCCACCACGTCGACGCGCCGAGCAGCCGGGCCCCATGGCTCAGCACGGTCCAGAGGATCCAGCCGAGCGGGATGATCGCGAGCCCGAAGGACGCCCACATGACGACGCGGGCGAGCAGGTCCTTGAGCCGCCGGGCGCTGCTCTCGGACTGCAGGTCCATCGGGTCGCTCGTGCGCTCCCGGCCCATGGCTCGGTTCGCGATCGAGGACTCGGAGCGCAGCTGGTATGCCGGGCGGGTCCGCAACGGGGTGGCCTGGGCGTCGGCGGTGGCGCTCATTCGGTGAAGGCCTTCCTGCGCTCGATGACGATGCGGGCGATCGCGTTGACGACGAAGGTGAGCACGAAGAGCACCAGACCCGCGGCGATGAACGCACCCGCCTTCTGGGGTGAGTCGAACTCGGCGGCGTTGTTGGCGATTCGCGAGGCGAAGGTCTCGCCACCGTTGAACAGCGACCAGGTCCAGTCGGTGCCGCGCGCCAGGGTCGAGACGATGAAGGTGACCGCGATGGTCTCGCCGAGCGCACGACCCAGCGCGAGCATCGCGGCCGAGATGACGCCGGGCTTGCCGAAGGGCAGCACGGCGGTGCGGATCATCTCCCACTTCGTCGCGCCGAGGGCGAGCGCGCCCTCCTTGTGCGGGGTGGGGGTCTGGGCGAAGACCTCGCGGGAGATGGCGGTGACGATCGGCAGGATCATGATGGCGAGCACGATGCCGATGAAGAAGATCGTGCCGCCGGTGATCCCGGTCGGCCGGAACAGCGGGATCCAGCCGAGCGTGTCGGTGAGCCACTGCTCGAGCGGAGCGATGACGGGGCGGAAGACAATGAGCCCCCACAGGCCGTAGACGATCGACGGGACGGCAGCGAGCAGATCGACGAGGTTGGCGGCCGGTCGGGCCAGCCATCGAGGGGCGTACTCGGTGATGAAGAGCGCGACGCACACGCCGATCGGCAGCGCGAGGAGCATCGCGATGATCGATGCGCTGACGGTGGTCCAGAGCAGCTCGAGGATGCCGAAGCGAGGTGCATCGCCCCCCACGCTCCACTCGCGCGAGGTGAGGAAGCTCGCCTGGTTCTTGGTGAGCGCCGGGATCGCCTGGGAGACGAGGAAGACGCCGACGAGGGTGACGATCGCGACGACCACGATCCCCGCCCCCTTCGCGGCGCCGCCGAAGAGGAGGTCGCCGAGGCGACCCGGGGCGGCGCGGCCCCCCGTGCGGGGGGCCGCGCCGTCCGGCTGGGGCGCCGGCTCGTCGACGAGCGTCGCGCCGGTGCTGGTGGTCATGGTCAGCCGATCGCGTCGATCGCCGCTGCGACCTTGGTCGCCACCGACGCGGGGAGCGGGGCGTAGCCGGCCTGCTCGAGGGACTTCTGCACGTCGCTGCTCACGAAGTGCTTGAGGAAGGCCTTGACCGCCTTGCCCTTGGCCGCGTCCTGGTACTTGCTGCAGACGATCTCGTAGGTGACCAGGTTGATCGGGTAGGCGCCCGGCTCCTTGGTCGCGTAGTCGAGGGTGAGCGAGAGGTCGTTCCCCGAGCCCTTCTGCTTGGCCGTCTCGATCATCCTGCCGACCGAGGCGCCGGTGAGCTCGACCGCGCCGGAGCCGGTGTTGATGGCCGCCATCCCCAGGCCGTTCTGGGTGGCGTAGGACCACTCGACATAGGTGACGCCGCCGTCCTGACCCTTGACCGCGCTGGCCACACCCGCCGACTTCTCCTTGCCCTCGCCGACCGTGCCGCCCCACTTCTTCGCCGGCTCGATCGTCGCGGCGGAGCCCGCGGCGGCCTTGAGGTACTTGGTGAAGTTCTCGGTCGTGCCGGACTCGTCGGAGCGGAAGTAGACCTTGATCGGCGTCGCGGGCAGCGTTGCGCCCGGGTTGAGGGCCGCGATCGCGGGGTCGTTCCACACGGTGATCGACCCGGCGAAGATCTTGGCGGCCACCTCGGCGTTCAAGATCAGCTTGCTGACACCCTTGACGTTGTAGGCGATCGCGATCGGCCCGGTGACCATCGGCAGGTTCCACGCCGGGGCACCGCACTGGGTCTGCGCCGCCTTGGCCTCCTCGTCCTTGAGCGCGGAGTCCGAGCCGGCGAAGTCTACCTGGCCGGCGTTGAAGTTCTTGATGCCGGCCCCAGAGCCCGACGGGTTGTAGTTGACCGTCGCGCTCGCGCACTTGGTCTGGAAGGACTTGATCGCAGCCTCGATCGCGTTCTTCTGCGCCGAGGATCCCTCGGCCTTGATCGTTCCGCTCGGGCAGTCGGCAGCCCCCGCTGCAGAGCTGCCGCCGGAGCCGGCAGGGCCGGCGTTGTTGTCGCTGCCGCAGGCGGTCAGGGCCAGCGCGCCGGTGAGGGCGATGGCGGAGATGACGCTTGCGCGGGTGGTGGTCACGAAGGTTCCCTCTCGTGGCGGTGGCCGGGAGGGGACCGCATCGTCACCCCTCCCCGTTGACGCTCTCGACACTAGGAACCGCAGGTGACTCCAGGGGCGACCCAGGTGAACCGACCGTGAATGCTCGACGCACTCTCGGTGCGCCTCCGCTCACTCGACGAGGGGGGAGATCCGCTCGACGGCCATCACCTTCGCATGCGGGCCGACGCCGGCCACGTGGGCGACGAGCACCTCGCCCTTGTCCATGCCCAGGTCGGTCGCCTCGCTCATCGCCGCGCTGGTGCCGGCGCACTGCTGTTGGACCGGGGCGAGTCGCTTGGCGACCGCTCCGAGGATGGTCGGCAGCACGGGGCCGTGGCTGCACACGGCGACCGGCTCGCCGAGCTCGAGCAGCCGGCGGATCTCACGCACCACCCGCTTGCCGCCCTTGGCCGCGAAGCCCTCCTCGGAGAGCGCCTTGACGAGCTGCGGCTCGAGGCAGGCGTCCGCGGCATACGGAAGGATGGTCGTGAGGCAGCGCTCGGAGGGCGAGCTGACGATCGCCGAGATCCCGTATGCCGCAAGGACATCGGCGATGTCGTCGGCCTGCTCGAGGCCGACCGGCACGAGCGGGCGGTCAGCGTCGGGGTGGCCCTTCCATGCCGAGCGAGGCAGCGCCTTGGCGTGCCTGACGACCGCGAGTGGCCAGGTCTCGAGGTTGCCGGCGAGGTCGGCACGCAGCAGGGCGCGCAGCTGCTCGCGGTCGTGCGAGTAGTCGAGCCGGTCATGCGCCGTCACGACGTCGAGCCAGGCCACCTCGTCGATCTCGTTCTCGAGCAGGCCATCACCGCCGACGACCTCGGCCGCCCAATAGCGCACGTGCTTGGTCGCCGGCCGGCCCTTGCCGTCGAGCACCCGGTATGCCGTGGGCGGCAGCGGCACGCCGAGTCGCACCTGCAGCCCGGTCTCCTCGGCCGTCTCCCGCGCTGCGGCGACCGGCCAGTGCTCGCCTGCCTCGAGTTTGCCCTTCGACCACGACCAGTCGTCGTACTTCGGCCGGTGCACCAGGGCCACCTCGACGGCACCGTCGTCCCTGCGCCGCCAGGGCACCGTTCCAGCGGCGTTGATCGTCGGCATGCCGCGAGGCTAACGGCGCCGCGCCTTGCGGCGCTGCTTCGTCCGGTACTCCCAGGTCGCCTGCTGGACGTCGACGAGCGGCTGGCCCTCGGCGTCGAGGTGCACCCGGGTCCACACCCCGTCGGCGCCCAGTTCGAAGCGCGAGACCGCATCGGACAGCCCGACGTCGAGGATCCGGGTGAGCTCGGCGACGTGCGGCGGGTCGACGACCCGCAGCAGCGCCTCGACCCGGCGGTCGAGGTTGCGGTGCATCATGTCGGCGCTGCCGATGAAGACCTGCGGGCTGCCGCCACCGGCGAACCAGTAGATCCGGGAGTGCTCGAGGAATCGGCCCAGGGTGGAGCGGACCGTGATGTTCTCCGACAGGCCGGGCACGCCGGGGCGGATCGCACAGATCCCTCGCACCCACACCTCGACCGGCACGCCGGCCTGGCTGGCCCGGTAGAGCGCGTCGATGAGCTGCTCGTCGACGACCGAGTTCATCTTCAGTCGGATCCGGCCGTCGCCCTGCTCGGCATGCCGGGCGATCTCGACGTCGACCTGCTCGACGAGGCCGCTGCGCACCGTGCGCGGCGCCACGAGCAGCCGCTTGAAGCGGCTGCGCGGCGCGATGCCCGAGAGCTGGTTGAACAGCCGGGACAGGTCCTCGCCGACCTGCGGGTCGGCGGTGAGCACGCCGAGGTCCTCGTAGAGGCGCGCGGTCTTGGGGTTGTAGTTGCCGGTGCCGATGTGGCAATAGCGGACCAGACCCTCGGCCTCCTGGCGGACGACGAGACACAGCTTGGCGTGCGTCTTGAGCCCGACGATCCCGTAGACGACGTGCACGCCGGCATGCTCGAGCTTGCGCGCCCAGCTGATGTTGTTGACCTCATCGAAGCGCGCCTTGATCTCGACGACCGCGAGCACCTGCTTGCCGGCCGTGGCGGCGTCGATGAGCGCGTCGATGATCGGGGAGTCGCCGGAGGTGCGATAGAGCGTCTGCTTGATCGCCAGCACCCGAGGATCGTTGGCCGCCTGCTCGATGAAGGCCTGCACCGAGGTGGAGAAGGCGTCGTAGGGGTGGTGCAGCAGGACGTCCTTGTTGCGGACCGCCGCGAAGACGTCACCCTGCTGGGAGCGCTCCGTCGGCGCCAGGTCGGGGTGGGTCATCGGCACGAACGGCGCGTCCTTGAGGTCGGAGCGGTCGACGTCGGCGATGAGGAACAGGCCGCGCAGGTCCAGCGGCGTCGGCAGCTTGTAGGTCTCGGCCGCGGTCACCCCGAGCTCTCGGGTGAGCAGGTCGAGCACTCGGTCGTCGATCTGCTCGTCGACCTCGAGCCGCACCGGCGGGCCGAAGCGGCGCCGGGTGAGCTCCTTCTCCAGCGCGGTGAGCAGATTCTCGGCGTCGTCCTCCTCGACCTCGAGGTCCTCGTTGCGGGTGACCCGGAAGGTGTAGTGCTCGCGCACCTCCATCCCGGTGAAGAGCTGGTCCAGGTGCGCGGCGATGAGGTCCTCGAGCGGCACGAAGCGGGCGGCATACCCACGCTCGGGGTCGCTCTCGGCGACCCGCAGGAAGCGTGGCAGCGACGGCGGCACCTTGACCCGGGCGAAGTGCTCCGTGCCGGTCTTGGGGTTGACCAGCACGACCGCCAGGTTGAGCGAGAGACCCGAGATGTAGGGGAACGGGTGCGCCGGGTCGACGGCCAGCGGGGTGAGCACCGGGAAGATCTGCTCCCGGAACAGCCCGTGCAGCGGAGTGCGCTCGTCGTCGGAGAGCTCGTCCCAGTGGACGATCGTGATGCCCTCGTCGGCCAGGGCCGGGCGGACCTGGTCCCAGAAGACCCACGAGTGCATCCGCATGAGCTCCTGCGCGGCGTGCCCGATCCGCTCGAGCAGCTCGCGCGGCGCGAGTCCGGCGGCCGACCGGACCGCGAGGCCGGTTGCGATGCGGCGCTTGAGGCCGGCCACCCGGACCATGAAGAACTCGTCGAGGTTGCTCGAGAAGATCGCGAGGAACTTCGCCCGCTCGAGCAGCGGCATCGACTCGTCCATCGCCAGCTGCAGCACCCGCTCGTTGAACTGCAGCCAGGAGATCTCCCGCTCGAGGAAGCGATCGGGCGGCAGCTCACGGAGCGTCTCGGCGGCGTCCTCGTCCGCCTCGTCGGCGTCCGGCGCGGTCGCACCCGGCGTGCCATTGCGGACGAACCGGCCACCCGGCCCGCGCATCGGCACCCGCCGCTCGGCGGGCGCGCTGGTCAGGCCTCGGGGCTGCTCGGGCGCTGCGCTCGAGGTCGTCTCGGCGGCGGTGCCGTCCGCGGGGTCCGTGCGCAGGTCAGGGGTGGTATCGGCCGCGGTGCTCATGCGCCCCATCGTGGCATCTCCGCACCCCCCACGGGACGTGACCTTGGTCCGAACGGCGGGCGAACGCTGGGTGTCCTGCAGGAGGAGTCGGGCCGGTCAGCCGCTCGCGGCATACATCGTCTCGGTGCGCGTGACCGCGAAGCCGAGCCGGCGGTAGACCGCGATCGCCGGCGCGTTGTCGCCGTCGACATAGAGATGGATGCTGCGCGCGCCGCGACTCACCAGGTGATGCAGCCCGAGCAGCGTCACCGGCGCCCCCAGCCCCCGCCCCTGGTATGCCGGGTGCACCCCCACGACGTACACCTCGTGCTTGATTGCTCGGGAGGCCGAACCGGCGCGCTCCGGTCGCGGACTTCCCTCCTCGCTCGCTCGTTCCTCGCTCGACTCGTCAGTCCAGTCCACGACGCGCGCCTGGCCTCCCTCGCGCGACTCGTGCTTGATTGCTCGGGAGGCCGAACCGGCGCGCTCCGGTCGCGGACTTCCCTCCTCGCTCGCTCGTTCCTCGCTCGACTCCTGTTTGATTGCTCGGGAGGCGCGGGCTCGCTGTGGTCGAGCGCTTCCCTCGTCTCTCGCTCGTTCCTCGCTCGACTCCTCCGTCCAGCGCTCGACGCTCGCCCTGCCTCCCTCGCTTGACTCCTCAGTCCAGCGCTCGACGCTCGCCCTGCCTCCCTCGGATTTCGTCCAGTGGTATGCCGCGATGGCTGGGTCGCCGGGGGATGGGTCGTCGGGGACGACGAGGAGCAGGCCGGCGGGGTCGAACCAGGGTTGGGACATCCGCTCGCGCAGGTCCGCGACGGTGAGCCGGCCCTGCTCGGGGTGGCTCGCGAAGGCCGCCGCGTTCGTGGCCACCCAGTCGGCCTCGTCACGCCCCGGCTCGAAGGCGCGCACGTGCACACCAGCGGGCAGCCGCACCGGCGGCAGCTCGACGCCCTCGAGCTCAAGGGTCATGACGTGCAGCCGACGAACCGGGGTCAGCCCGCGCGCCGCCGCGAAGGCCTGCGCGGCGGGGGAGTCGCCGTGCGACCAGATCCGCGCCTGCGGCGCCAGGGCGAGCAGCTCGGCGAGCAGCGCCGAGCCGACCCCGGTGCAGCGCCGATCCGGGTCGACGACGAGCTCGGCCGCGCTCGCCGGGTCGTCGGGGTCGGCGAGCTGGGCATAGCCCGCGAGCGAGGTCGCCGGCGCACCGTCAGCGGCGGGCGGCGTCGCCGCGGCATACCGGAGCAGATGGAGCGCGCCGGACTCGGGGCGCAGGTCGAGGAGGAACTGCTCGGAGAGCGGCGCCACCCCGTCGGCCGCCTCGGCGCGGCTGGCGAGCTCGCGCACCCGCGCCTGCTCGTCGGGCGAGAGCACCGCGAGCGCGACCACGTCAGCGCGCGGGGACGGGAGCGCCGGCAGTCTCCTCGGCCTCTCGCGGCCGATCGGGCACGAAGCGATAGCCGACATTGCGGACCGTGCCGATGAGCGTCTCGTGCTCGGGGCCGAGCTTGGCGCGCAGCCGCCGGACGTGCACGTCGACCGTGCGGGTGCCCCCGAAGTAGTCGTAGCCCCAGACCTCCTGCAGCAGCTGGGCGCGGGAGAAGACCCGCCCCGGGTGCTGGGCGAGGAACTTGAGCAGCTCGAACTCCTTGTAGGTGAGATCGAGGCTCGCGCCGCGCAGCTTGGCGGCGTAGGCGCCCTCGTCGATGGTGAGCTCGCCGGCGCGGATGGGGGCCGGCTCGTCGTCGTCATCGGCGCTGGCGACCCGGGTGAGCGCGAGCCGCAGTCGGGCGTCGACCTCGGCCGGGCCGGCCGTGTCGAGCAGCACGTCGTCGACGCCCCACTCGGCGCTGAGCGCGGCCAGCCCACCCTCGGTGAGCACGGCGATGAGGGGGGCCGACATGCCCGTGGCGCGCAGCAGGCGGCACAGTGACTTGGCGTGGGCGAGGTCGCGGCGGGCGTCGACGAGCACGGCGTCGCTGGACGGGGCGTGCACGAGCGCGGACACCTCCGCGGGCAGGATGCGCACGTGGTGGGCGAGCAGGCCGAGCGCGGGCAGCACCTCGGCGCTGGAGGCCATGGTGTTGGTGAGCAGCAGCAGGGTCGGCATCGCTGTCGAGGATAATCGAGCGGTCCGGCCCTGCCCCGCAGGCGCCAGGACCTGAGACGAGCGTCCGCCTGTCGGACCGACCAAGGAGCCCCGGTATGCCGCGTGTCACCGTCCGCTACTGGGCCGCGGCACGCGCGGCGGCCGGGTGCGACAGCGAGCAGGTCGAGGTCGAGAGCGGCCCGGCCGGCACCGCGGGCGCACCGGCCGGCCCGGCGGCCGGCTCGGCGGGGAGCACGGTCGGTGAGCTGCTCGCGCAGGTGAGCGAGCGGCATACCGGATTGGCGCCGGTGCTGCGGGTGGCCACCTTCCTGCTCGACGGCCGATCGGTCGGCCTCGACGCCGCGGTTCCCGACGGAGCGACCCTCGAGGTCCTGCCGCCGTTCGCGGGCGGGTGATGCGACGATGTCCCGCGTGAGCGACATCTCGAGGGTGCGTCGTCGCGGCCGCAACGTCGGCCGGCTCGGTGTCGTCGACTCGACCCGGCTGCCGCTGGCCGTGACCGGCGTCGTGCTGCTCGCCGCCGTCGTCGTCGGGCTGACCGCCTGGACCAGCGTGAGCGCGACGATGCTCGGTCTCGGCGCACTCGGTCTCGTGCTCGCCTGGGGCTGGCCGGTGCTCGTCGGCGCCCCGGGTCTGGGCGGTGTGCGGGGCGTGCTCGTCGTCGGGGCGCTCGCGATGGCTGCGGTCGTCGGGCTCGCCGACGGGCGGCGGCTGGCGGCCGTGCCGCTCGTCGCCGCGGCGGTCGTCATCGCCGGGCTGCTGCAGCAGCTCACCCGCGAGGGCACCCGGCCACGGCTCACCGAGGGGGTGGCGGCGGTCGCCAGTGGCGTCGCACTGCTCGGCTCCGGCGCGGCATACCTGCCGATCGCGGCGCTGCCACGCGGGCCGGGGTTCGTCGTGCTCGCGATGTCCGGCCTGGCCGTGGGCGCGGTCGTCGAGCTGGTCGGCAGGACGCGCCGGGTCGGCTCGCTCGCGGTGCTGCCGGTCATGGCGGCCGGGGCGGTGGTCGGCTACCTGCTCGCACCCGGACTGGGCTTCGCGGCTGCCTTCGGCGCCGGTCTGGGCATGCTCATGGCGTCCTTCTCGCACACGACCCGGCGGGTGCTCGGCGCCGTGCCCGGCGCGCACCAGGGCGTGGCCCAGCTCGCCCTCGCGATCGCCTCGGTGCTGCTGCCCGGTGTGCTCGTCTACGTCTTCGGCCTGATGGCCAAGCTCGGCTGACCTCGCCCCGCCCCGGTCAGTAGACCAGCGCCTGCACGCCCGGGGCGAGCGCCTGCTCGACGAAGCCGGCTGCCCCCGCGATCCGAGCCCCCGCGAGCAGGTCGGCGTCGGTGATCTCGCGGCGCGCTGCGCACTGGGTGCACACGGTCACCGCGCCCACCGCGAGCAGGGCGTCGCGCAGCTGCGCCGGCGGCGCGGCATACGGCAGCTCGAGCGTCTCGGCGTGCCCCGGCGTCGCCAGCCAGGTCGCCTCGCCGGTGAGCCACACCTGCACCGGTATGCCGCTCGCGAGCGCCGTCGTCGCGACGGTGAGCGCCTGGCTGAGCCGCTCGAGGTCGGGGCGGGTGGCGCCGCCACAGGTGATCTTGACGAGGAGCGAGCGCTGGTCCATGCCGGCAGCGTAGGCCGGTCGACGCGGGCCACCCCGCCGGTGCGGCCGGTTAGAGTGGCGGGCATGTTCGAGCTCGACGTCGACCTGCCCGAGCGACTGCGGCCGCTGGCCTGGCTCATCGGCCGGTGGGAGGGCGCCGGCGTGCTCGGCTATCCGACCATCGAGAGCAAGCACTTCGGCCAGGAGATCCGCTGCTGGCACGACGGCCGGCAGTTCCTGCAGTGGGAGGCGCGGGCCTGGATCCTCGACAGCGAGTCCGGCGAGCGGGTGCGGCCGGCGGCGATCGAGGTGGGCTTCTGGCGCCCGGGCGAGGACGGCAAGGAGGTCGAGCTGCTGCTCAGCCACCCGACCGGCATCCTCGAGATGTACTACGGCACGATGAGCCCGGCCAAGATCGAGCTGCGCACCGACTCGGTGATGCGCAGCCCGCACGCCAAGGAGTACAACGCCGGGGCCCGCCTCTACGGGCTGGTCGACTCCGACCTCATGTACACGATGGACATGGCCGCGATGGGCCAGCCGCTGCAGCCGCACCTGTCGGCGCAGCTCAAGCGGGTCGGCTGAGCGAGGACCATGACCGAGCTTGCGGCGGCGGCGCGGGCGCACGGCAAGCGGCTCACCGAGCCACGCCGGCGGATCGTCGCGGCGCTCGAGCGGCTCGGCCACGGTACTCCGGACGCGGTGGCGGCCGCGGTCGGTGCCGACGGCGGGGCGCCGCTGCCGGCGTCGACGATCTACCGCGGGCTCGAGGCCCTGCAGCAGCTCGGCGTCGTCGCGCACACCCACCTCGACCACCGCGCGCCGACCTACCACCTGGCCGGTCACGCCGACCACGTTCATCTCGTGTGCCTGGGCTGTGACCGGGTCGACGAGATTCCGGTCGAGGCGGCGGGGGACTTTGCCGCGGTGCTGCGCGAGCAGCGGGGCTTCGCGGCCGACCTGTCGCACATGGCGATCCAAGGATGGTGCTCGGTATGCCGCTCGCAGTGAGCCCCTTGCTCGACCGGCCGGGGGCGGTGGCCGGCGAGGGCGTCGATGCCGGCGTCGCGGCGCACTATGGCGACCCGATCCGTGAACAGCGGCTGTTGACAGAGGGATTGGCGTGCGTCGACCTGTCGCACCGGGGGGTCGTGACGATCGCCGGGCCGGACCGGCTGTCGTGGCTGCACTCGATGACGACCCAGGCGCTCACCGGCCTGGCGCCGCGCACGTCGACCGAGACGCTCGTGCTGTCCCCGCACGGTCACGTCGAGCACGCCCTGCATGTCGTCGACGACGGGGAGCGGGTGTGGGCCACGGTCGAGCCGGGCACCGCGCCCGAGCTCGTCGGGTGGCTCGAGTCGATGCGGTTCATGCTACGCGTCGAGGTCGAGGACGTCAGTGGCGCGTATGCCGTTGTCGGAGAGCCGATCTCGTCGGAGTCGGTCGAGGGCGAGCCGATCGCGTGGCGCGACCCGTGGCCGGGGGTCGTCGGCGCGGAGCCGGTCAACCCACGCACCGGCGAGGCAGGGCGGTCCGCGGCATACGGACCGGTCGACGAGCACCCCGGCGCGGCGCGACGCTGGCGTGAGCTCGTCGTGCCGCGCGCGGATCTCGCTGCGGCAGTGGGGGATCGGCCGTTGGCGGGGCTGTGGGCGGCGGAGGCGCTGCGGGTGGCGGCGTGGCGGCCGCGGCTGGGCTTCGAGACCGACCACCGGACCATCCCGCACGAGCTCGACTGGCTGCGCACGGCCGTCCACCTGCACAAGGGCTGCTATCGCGGCCAGGAGACCATCGCCCGGGTGCACAACCTCGGCCGGCCGCCGCGCCGGCTGGTCTTCCTGCACCTCGACGGGTCGGGGCACGTGCTGCCGCCGCTCGGCAGCGAGGTCTTCGTGGGTGCTGCGGGGGCTGCGGGGGCTGCGGGGGCTGCGGGGTTGGGCCGGGCGATCGGTCGGCTGACCTCGGTGGCCCGCCACCACGAGCTCGGCCCGATCGGGCTGGCCGTCGTGAAGCGCTCGGTGCCCGTCGAGGCGCGCCTGGTGATCGAGGGTGGTCCGGGCGTCGGGCCGGTCGACGTCGCCCAGGAGCCGATCGTCGCGCCCTGACGCGCCCTGACGTCCGGGTCCGGTGCGGGCTCAGCCGCGGTCGAGCACGAGGTGAGCGGGCACGACGGCGTGCGACTCCCTGCTGATCGCGAAGCGGCCGGTGGTCGAGCCCCGGTCGCCGCGGTCCGTGGCGAAGGTCCGGCGATAGACGTCCTTGGCCGCCTGGTCGTTCTCCATGTCGATGACGTGGCCGACGACGCTGCCGATCTGGGCGGGGCGGGCCAGCGGGCCGAGCGTCGCGAGCGCCTGCTCGCGCGGCACGACGAGCGAGACGCCGTCACCGGTGCAGATGATCAGGTCGACCGGAGGGATCGCCTGGGCCTGGCCCTCCGGCCACACCGCGCAGGTCGACGCCGTGCGGGTGCGCAGGTCAGCCAGCCACATCATCTTCGGCAGCCAGGCCACGTCCTCCCACTCCCGCAGGGCGCCGTCGAGCTGCCACTGCCACTGCCACCACGGGATCGCTCGGTCGGTCGTCGTCGTGAAGACCTGGGAGCCGACCTCGTCGACGACGCGCCACCCGAAGCGGTTGGCCTGCTCCCACGCGGCATACAGGCCCGCCTGATCGAGTCGCTCGCCCTCCTGACCCAGCAGGACACCGCCGAGCCGACCGGCGAGCGAGCTCAGCTCGAGCGAGGCCTCGTGGCCGTACCAGGTGCCGCGGACCAGGTTGAGCCAGACGTCCACGCCGCGCCCGTCCTCGGCGGCGGACAGCACCAAGCTGGTGCCGGTCTCGGGATGCTCGTAGGAGTCGGGCGTGGGGTAGCAGCGGTGGCCCGCGACCGCGGCCTGCACGGCATCCCAGGAGACGCCGTCAAGGCGTGCGTCGTAGGTCATGCCCCGAGCGTATGCCGCCGGTTGCGGATGCCGAGCAGGTCGCGTGCCTCGGTCGTCGTCAGCGGCGGCCGCTGCATGAGTCGGGCGGCCTCGGCGGCCCGCTCGACGAGCTCGGCGTTGTGCTGCACCGGGCGGCCCTTGGCGAAGAGGAGGTTGTCCTCCATGCCGACCCGCAGGTGGCCGCCGGCGGCGAGCGTCGTCGCCAGCACGGGCAGATGGCCGCGGCCGATGCCGGTCGCCGACCACGAGGTGACCTCGGCGGGCAGCATGGCCAGCCCAGCGAGCACGGCCTGCGGGGTGGCGGGGAGCGCTCCGGGCACGCCGAGGACGAGGTCGACGTGCACCCGGCCGCCATAGGGCAGGCCGCAGGTGTCGATGAGCCGGCGCAGCGAGGCGAGGTGGCCGAGCTCGAAGATCTCGAACTCGGGGACGACCTCGCGCTCCTGGGCCATCCGATAGAGGTCGACCATGAAGCCCCACGGGTTGAGGAAGACCTCGTCGCCGAAGTTCGTCGTGCCGCAGGTGAGCGAGCACGAGTCGGGGTCGGCGTCGAGCACGGTGAGCCGCCGCTCGAGCGGGTCGTGGACCGAGCCGCCGGTCGAGAGCTGGACGATCAGGTCGGTCGACTCGCGGAGCGCCTGGACCGCATCCCGCAGGTATGCCGCGTCGAGGGTCGGTGCGTGGCTCGCGTCACGCACATGGACGTGGATGAGGCCGGCCCCCGCGGCCTCGCAGCGCTGGGCGGTCTCGACGAGCTCCTCGACGGTCGTCGGCAGCGCGGGGCAGTCGGTCTTGGCGGTCTCGGCCCCGGTGGGGGCGACGGTGATGAGCGTGCCGGTCGTCGGGCGGGCGGCAAGAGCACCGGAAGTCATGCGGCCATTCTCCCATCTCACCGCAAGATCTGCAGCCGTGCCAGCACGGCGGCATACCGGATTGACGACGTGGGCAGGATCACGCTATCTCCAGTTTGCGTTTTGCTAACTGCAGCAAGCAGACTGTATGCCGTGACCCCGACCCTGATGCACGACCTGGGCGGCTACCTGCGCGAGCAGCGCATGGCCGCCAAGCTGTCGCTGCGTCAGCTGTCGGAGCTCGCCGGCATCTCCAACCCCTACCTCAGCCAGATCGAGCGGGGCCTGAAGAAGCCGAGCGCTGAGATCCTCCAGCAGATCGCCCGTGGTCTGGAGGTCTCGGCGGAGTCGCTCTTCGTGCGAGCCGGGATCCTCGATGCCGAGTCCCAGCAGCGCGAGGTGCCCGAGGTGCTCGATGCCCTCGCGGCCGACCAGCGGCTCACCGACCGGCAGCGGCGGGTCCTCGTGGAGCTCTATGAGTCCTTCCTCGAGGACAACGCTGCCCGTGTCGAGGCGCCCGACCACACCACGGCAGCCTTCGCACACCCCTGACCCCGTGCCCGACCACAAGGAGCTCACCATGGCACGCAAGACCCGCACCGCCGCTCTTCGCGAGGACCTCGGCCGCGCCGCGACCGACGCCCGCACCAACGTGATGGCCGTCGTCGGCGCGACCGACCTGGCCGTCGAGAAGGTCCGCGAGGCGCAGGACCGCTTCGTCGCCGCCACCAAGGACCTCGACGCCAAGAGCCTGCAGAAGGACGTCAAGAAGATCCAGAAGCAGCTCGAGAAGGTGCAGAAGGAGCTCACCAAGAAGGCCAACAAGGCGGCCAAGGACTTCCAGGCTGCGCCGGCCGACGCGATGGGCCGCGGCATCGAGATGGCTGCCAAGGCGCAGCACACCGTCGAGGAGCTCGCTGCGCGCGGCGAGAGCCTGGTCAAGCGGATCCGCAGCCAGCAGGCGACCACCGACCTCAAGCACCAGGTCGAGACGACCGTCGCTGCCGGCAAGGGCGCCGTGACCACAGCCCGCAAGGCCGCCGCGCAGACCGAGAAGGCTGCCGTCGCCACGATCAAGACCGCTGCCACCGAGGCCAAGCAGGTCGCGGCCAAGGTCGCCGACGTCGTCGAGAAGGACGCCAAGGAGGTCGCGACGACGGTCAAGTCCGGCACCGCCCGGACCCGCGCCGCCGCCACCCGCACCCGCACCACCGCGGCGACCGGCGCCAAGAAGACGACGGCCCGCACCCGCGCCGCCTCCACCGGCGTTCGCAAGACCGCGGCCAAGACCACCCGCGCCACCAAGACCGCTGCCAAGAAGGTCGGCGACTGATTCGCCAGGTCTGCCTGGGTCGGCCTGACCTGTCGGTGTGACTGCTGAGGGATGCCGCCCTCCCGAGCTCTCGGGAGGGCGGCGTCTTTTCGTGTGCGGGTGAGGACGCGAGCGGCTGACCCGGTGGGTCGGGCTGAGGAGGCTGCGGGTGAGCCAGGACGCCGCCCGGGCGTCGATTCGCAGGGTCGGCGGCACCGGGGGCATGGCTCCGGCGACTATCGGATGCTCCCCATTCACGTCGTTCCTGGTGCATCCCAGGGTTGCCCCAGGACGCCGCGAGTCCTGACGCAATCGTGGTTGCATCAGGATTGGCCGCATCGTGGTGCATCCCAGGTTGCCCCAGGACGCCGCGAGTCCTGACGCAATCGTGGTTGCGTCAGGATTGGCCGCATCGTGGAGCATCCGATAGCCCCGGCGCGACCCTTCCCCTCGCCCCCGCCCGCCGTGCCGCGCGCGGCATACTTGCCTCTCGTGCCCGACATCGTGTCCCGCGCCCTCACCGAGGCGCCGATCCTCGCCCAGGTCGTCCGCAGCGGCACGGTCGAGAGCGTCCATCGCGGGACTGTCGCCGTCACCTCGCCCGACGGGCGGCTCGAGCAGGCCTGGGGCGACCCGACCGGCCTGATCTTCCCCCGCTCGGCCAACAAGCCGATCCAGGCCGTCGGCATGGTCACCGCCGGCCTCGACCTCCCGGCCCACCAGCTCGCCCTCGCCTGCGCCAGCCATTCCGGCGAGGACTTCCACCAGCAGACCGCCCTGGAGATCCTGCACGGCGCCGGACTCACCGAGGCCGACCTGCTCAACACCCCCGACTATCCCGTCGAGGAGCGCTTCCGCGAGGCCTGGCTTCGCGCCGACCGCCCCAAGACGTCGCTGGCCCAGAACTGCTCCGGCAAGCACGCCGCGATGCTCGCGACCGCGGTCGCCGGCGGCTGGCCGACCGACACCTACCTTGACCCCGACCACCCCGTGCAGCAGGCCATCACCGGCACCGTCGAGCGCCTCGGGGGCGCCCATGTCGGCGCGCTCGCGATCGACGGCTGCGGCGCCCCCCTGCACGGCATCCCGCTGCAGTCGCTGGCCCGCGCCTTCGGCCGGATCGCCGCCGCCCCCACCGCGGCTCCCGAGAGCCCCGAGGCCCGTGTCGCCCTCGCGATGCGAGCCCATCCCGAGCACGTCGGCGGCACCGGCCGGCAGGTCACCGCGCTGATGCGCGAGGTCGGCGGCCTGGTCGCCAAGGACGGCGCCGAGAGCGTCTATGCCGTCGGCCTGGCCGACGGCCGCGGCATCGCCGTCAAGATCGCCGATGGCCACACCAGGGCCAAGTCCATCGTGCTGTCGGCCGTCCTGCGCCGGCTCGGCGTCGGCACGCCCACCCTGTATGCCGCCCTCGAGGACGCCCCCGTCCTCGGGCACGGCCGGCCGGTCGGCGCGATCGAGGCCACCCTGCCGTGAGGGCGGTCGTGCAGCGGGTGAGTGCCGCCCGCGTCGAGGTCGACGGCGAGGTCGTCGGAGCCATCGCCGCTTCCCCCGACCGGCTCGGCCTCGCCGTCCTCGTCGGGGTCACCCACGACGACGGCCCGGCCCAGGTCGACCGGCTGGCCCGCAAGATCGCCGAGCTGCGGATCCTGCCCAGCGAGCGCTCGGTCGCCGAGACCGGCGGCGAGGTTCTCGTCGTCAGCCAGTTCACCCTCTACGCCGACACCCGCAAGGGGCGCCGTCCGTCGTGGTCCGCCGCCGCCACCGGGCCGGTCGCCGAGCCGCTCGTCGAGGCGGTCGCCGAGGCCCTCAGGGCTCGCGGCCTCACCGTCGCCACCGGTCGCTTCGGCGCGCACATGCAGGTGCACCTCGTCGGCGACGGGCCGGTCACCATCGTGCTGGACACGCTGGCCTGACCCGAGCTGCGTCGACGTGCCTGCGGCATACTGGCTGGCTGTGGCCGGCAGCCGAACGGCGCGGCCCGCGCCCGACAGGAGCCTCATGACCGACTCGCAGTCGCCGCCGGACCCCGCCCCGGTGCGTCATCACCGTGCCGAGTACGACACGGGCAATCGCGATCCGCGCGAAGACATCTTCACGAGCGAGCGACCCTGGGGGACCTTCCAGCAGTTCGTGTCCAACGAGACGGTGACCGTCAAGATCATCACCGTCGAGCCCGGCCACCGGCTGAGCCTGCAGCGTCACGAGCACCGCGGCGAGATGTGGCACATCCTCGACGTCCCGATCACGGTGACCGTCGACGACCGCACCTGGTCCGCCGAGGTCGGCGAGACGGTGTTCGTCCCCCGCGGGGCGGTGCATCGGATGGCCAACACGGGCGACCGCCCCGGTCGGCTGCTCGAGGTGGGCTTCGGCTTCTTCGACGAGGCTGACATCGAGCGGCTAGAGGACGACTACTCGCGCTGAGTCTCGTTGGGGCGCACGGCATCCCACCCGAGCGTCACCTCGCCGAGCCGCCACCGCGCCGGCCCGCCCTCGACCGGCCAGCCGTCAGCGCGGAGCGTGCGCACGGTCTCGACCCAGCGCGTGACCACCCCGTATGCCGCGTGCCCGGCGGCCCGCTCCCACGCCCGGTCGAGCGCTGCGAGGGCCGTGTGCACGGCCTCGCCCGGGACGTTGCGATGGATGAGCGCCTTGGGCAGCCGGGGCGCGACGTCGCTCGGCCGCTCCAGGCCGGCCAAGCGCAGCGAGCAGGTCAGCGAGACAGGGCCGTTCGCGTCCAGGGTGATCCACGACGCACGCCGACCGAGCTCGTCGCACGTCCCGTCGACCACGATCCCCTCCGGTGCGAGCCGTGACCGCATCAGCGCCCACGCAGCCGCCACCTCGCCCTCGTCGTACTGGCGCAGCACGTTGAACGCCCGGATCACCGACACCGGCCGGTCCGGCCGTCCGTCGAGCCCGCCGGCCGTGTCGACGGGCGCCTCGAAGCCCCCGACCCGGAAGCTCAGCCCGTCGCCCGCCAGCGGCTGCGCCGCCGCCACCCGCTCCGGGTCGATCTCGACCCCGACGACCTGCACGTCCGGGCGCACCCTGGCCAGCCGGTCGCGCAGCTCGCGCGCGGTCCAGCCGGTGCGGCCGTAGCCCAGGTCGACGACCACCGGCGGCTCGGCCGGAGCGCGCAGCCGCCAGGCCTGTGGCCCGGCCAGCCATCGGTCGCAGCGACGCAGCCGGTTGGTGCCCGTCGTGCCCCGCGTCGCCCGGCCCTGTGGCCGGGCCGGCCGGGCCGGACGCACCGGCAGCTGCGGCTGGGAGGAGGCGCGCGGCATACCGTCACGGTAGTCGGGAATGTCGCGCCCCCGGCGCGGGTTGTCGCCCGATGCAGCCCCCGCCAGCCAGCCGCCACCGAGAGGACGCGCCGTGACGCCGGAGCAGATCCGCCGGATCGCGATGATCAGCGTCCACACCTCACCGCTCGAGCAGCCGGGCACGGGCGACGCCGGCGGCCTCAACGTCTACGTCAGCGAGGTCGCCCGCGAGCTGGCACGCACCGGGCGCGAGGTCGAGATCCTCACCCGCGCGACGACCGGCGCGCTGCCCCCGACCGTCGAGCTCACCCCCGGCGTCACCGTCCGGCACATCACCGCCGGCCCCTATGAGGGCCTGTCCAAGCACGACCTGCCCGGCCAGCTGTGTGCCTTCGCGGCCGGCGTGATGCGCATCGGCGCCGCTCGCCCGGAGGGCTGGTTCGACCTCGTGCACAGCCACTACTGGCTATCGGGGCAGGTCGGCTGGCTCGCCGCCGACCGCTGGCAGGTGCCGCTCGTGCACACGATGCACACGATGGCGCGGGTCAAGAATGCCGCGCTCGCCGCCGGCGACAGCCCCGAGCCGCCCGGCCGCGAGATCGGCGAGGCGCAGGTCGTCGAGGCCGCCGACATGCTCACCGCGAACACCGTCGACGAGGCCGAGCAGCTCACCCGCCTGTATGCCGCCGACCCGGCTCGGGTGCGGGTCGTACCGCCGGGGGTGGACCTGTCCGTCTTCACGCCCGGCGATCGGCTGGCAGCGCGGGCACTCGTCGGGCTGCCGACCGACGCGCGGGTGCTGCTCTTCGTCGGCCGGATCCAGCCGCTCAAGGCGCCTGACCTGCTCGTCCGGGCTGCTCGCGCGCTGCTCGACCGGCATCCCGAGTGGCGGCACGGCCCGGGCCAGCTCGTCGTCGCCATCGTCGGCGGGCCGAGCGGCTCCGGCCTCGAGCACCCCGAGAGCCTCGCCGAGCTCACCGCCGAGCTGGGGCTGCAGACCCAGGTGCGCTTCGTCAAGCCGGTCGCCCGTGAGCTGCTCGCCCAGTGGTACCGCGCTGCGGACCTTGTCGCCGTCCCCTCCTACAACGAGTCCTTCGGCCTGGTCGCCGTCGAGGCGCTCGCCTGCGGCACGCCGGTCGTCGCCGCCCGGGTGGGTGGGCTGCCGACCGCGGTGGGCGCCGCCGGGGTGCTCGTGGCGAGCCACGAGTTGGCCGACTGGGCCGATGCCCTCGAGGGCGTGCTGCTCGACGACGATCGGCGAGCTCGCTTGTCGCGCAAGGCAGTTGCGCATGCGGCCGACTTCGGTTGGGAGGCAACGGCCCAGCGGCTGCTGCAGGTCTATGCCGACGCGGGCCGCACCCGCACCCCCTCGCCGATCGCCGACGCCGGAGCGCTCGTCGGCGTCCCTGCCCTCGTCATTCCCTGACGTCGGTGCCCAGCGATGCGGCTCGCCCGGTTTCGGGTGAGACTGTGCCGGTGAGCGACGCATCGGATTCGGCCCCGCCCCCGCAGAGCCCGGCCCAGCGCGCGGTGGCCGCGCTCGCGGCATACACGACGGATGCGGAGCTGCCGTGCGAGCCCGGACCGCGCGACGGCGAGTGGGTGGTCACCCTGCCCGGCGAGCGCAAGCTGCGCACCGTCGTGTCGCTGCTCGTGCGCGACGACCTCACCTCGGTGAGCGCCTTTGTCATCCGCAACCCCGACGAGAACCACGCCGAGGTCTATCGCTTCCTGTTGCGCCGCAACCTGCGGATGCCCCTGCTCGGGTATGCCGTCGACGCCGACGGTGACGTGTGGCTTCGCGGTCAGACGCCGACGGCGGGGCTCGACACGGCATACCTCGACCGGCTGTTCGGGGTGGCCCTGGAGGGCGCGGACCAGCCCTTCAACGACCTGCTCGTCCTCGGCTTCCTCACCTCGATGAGGAAGGAGTGGGCCTGGCGGGTCTCCCGCGGCGAGTCGCTGGCCAACCTCGAGGCCTTCCGCCCACTGCTCGAGGGCAGCACCCTGGACGACTGACCGGGGTCTATCGGGTCACCCGATAAACCCCGGCTCGCACCCCGGCAATAGGCTGACGACATGGCATACACGCTCATCCTGCTCCGGCACGGTCACTCCGAGTGGAACGCGAAGAACCTCTTCACCGGCTGGGTCGACGTCGACCTCAACGACCAGGGCCGCGCCGAGGCCGTCGCCGGCGGCACGCTGCTCGCCGAGAAGGGCTTCCTGCCCGACATCGTGCACACGTCCGTGCTGCGCCGGGCGATCACCACCGCCAACCTCGCGCTCGACGCGTGCGACCGGCACTGGATCCCGGTCAAGCGCAGCTGGCGGCTCAACGAGCGCCACTACGGCGCGCTGCAGGGCCTGGACAAGGCCGCGACCCGCGACAAGTACGGCGACGAGCAGTTCATGCTGTGGCGCCGCTCCTTCGACACCCCGCCGCCGCCGATCGAGCCGACCAACGAGTACGCGCAGACCGACGACCCGCGCTACGCCGGCATCGAGGTGCCGCGCACGGAGTGCCTCAAGGACGTCATCCCGAGGCTCATGCCCTACTGGGAGGGCGAGATCTGTCCCGACCTGGCCGCCGGCAAGACGGTGCTCGTCGTCGCCCACGGCAACAGCCTGCGGGCCCTGGTCAAGCACCTCGACGGCATCGCCGACGACGCCATCGCCGAGCTCAACATCCCCACCGGCCAGCCGCTGGTCTACCGGATCGGCGAGGACTTCATGCCGACCGGCCCGGGGGAGTACCTCGACCCGGAGGCCGCTGCCGCTGCCGCCCAGGCCGTCGCCAACCAGGGCAAGAAGTAGTCAGTCCCGGCGCAGCATCGCCAGCGACGGGTCGTCCTCGTTGGCGTCGTGGTCGACCGACGCCTCCGTGTGGTATTCCCCGGTGACCAGGTAGACGACCCGGCGCGCCAGCGACACCGCGTGGTCGGCGAAGCGCTCGTAGTAGCGACCGAGCAGGGTGAGGTCGACGACCGTCTCGGTCGGCAGATCGTGCGTCGACAGCACGGTGAACAGCCGCCGGTGCAGCTCGTCCATCGCGTCGTCGTCCTGCTCGAGGGTGACCGCCATGTCGATGTCGCGGGCGGCGATCACCGAGCCGGCCTTGGCGACGATCCGCTCGGCGACCTGCCCCATCTCGAGCACGTGCGCGCGCAGCGGGGCGGGCACGGCCGACGAGGGATAGCGCAGCCGGGCGACCTTCGCGACGTGTCGCGCCAGGTCGCCCATCCGCTCGAGGTCGGCGCTCATCCGCAGCGCGGTGACGACGATCCGCAGGTCGGTCGCAACCGGCTGCTGACGGGCCAGCACGTCGACGGCGAGCGCGTCGAGGCGCTCGCGGGACAGGTCGAGCTGCCGGTCCCCGGCGATGACGTCCTCGGCGAGGTGCAGGTCGGCGTCGAGCAGCGCGGTCGTGGCTCGCGCCATGGCCGAGCGAGCCAGCCGTGTCATGTCGACGAGCTGGTCGCTGATGCTCTCCAGCTCTGCGTGGAAGACCTGCCGCATGCCTCACCTCTCGACGTCGTGGCCGTGCGCTCCGGTGGTGCGCCAGCCCGGCGCCCGGAGCCTCGCAGTGGCCGGTGAACATCGCCCGGTCTCGGGGTGAACATCGCGTGAGCGGGCGGGAGACGGTGCTCGGCCACCGTGGCGACCCCTAGCCTAGAGCCGTGAACCTCTGGATGGCCGCGCTGGTGGGCTCGCTCGTGGGCGGCCTGCTCGGCCTGCTCATCGGGTATGCCGCGTGGCACCGCAGGCGCGCACCGTCGGCGGTCGACGTGGGCGCCGAGCCGGACGCGGACGCGCTGCCCACCGAGGTCACCGATCTGCTCAGCGCGCTGGCCCTCTCCGGCATCGTCCTGGACACCAGGCAGTCGGTCGTCGCCTGCTCGCCGACCGCCGTCACCCACGGCCTGGTCCGCGGCACCCGCGTCGCCCATGGCCCGCTGCTCGCCCTGGCCCGTCGGGCCGTCGTCGAGGGCGGGGTCGTCGAGGAGCAGCTCGCGCTGCCCCGTGGCCCCCGGGCCGACGCCCGTCGGGTCGTCAACGCCCGGGCCACCCGGCTCGGGGCCGAGCACACCCTGTTGCTCGTCGAGGACCGCAGCCATGCCTACCTCGTCGAGGAGGTCCGCCGGGACTTCGTCGCCAACGTCAGCCACGAGCTCAAGACGCCGGTCGGCGGGCTGATGCTGCTCGCCGAGGCGATCCGCGGCGCGCGCGACGACCCCGAGGCGGTGGCCCGGTTCGCCAAGCGGATGCGCAAGGAGACCAAGCGGCTCGACCAGCTCGTCACCGACATCGTGCAACTGTCCCGGCTGCAGTCCGAGGACCGGCTCTCCGAGCCGGACGCCGTGGATCTCGCCGAGGTCGTCGAGCAGGCGGTCGACGACGTGTCGGTCGTCGCGGAGGAGCGCGACATCGACCTCGTCGTCAAGTGCGACCGTGACTGCTGGGTGTGGGGCGACAAGGGGCTGCTCGTCACCGCCGTGCGCAACCTCGTCGTCAACGCGGTCTCCTACTCCCCGAGCGGCACCCGGGTCGCGGTCCGCGCGCTCGTGGCCAACGACGGGGCCCGCGAGATCATCGTCACCGACCAGGGCCAGGGCATCCCGGAGGCCGAGCTGGGCCGGATCTTCGAGCGCTTCTACCGGCTCGACGCGGCCCGTTCGCGGGCCACCGGCGGCACCGGCTTGGGCCTGTCGATCGTCAAGCACGTCTGCGCCAACCACGGCGGTGACGTCACGGTGTGGAGCGAGGTCGGCCGCGGCTCGACCTTCACGATCCGCCTGCCTGCACCCGCCTACGGTCCGGACGACCAGTCCACCACGGGGGTGCAGCCCGCCCTCAGCGACGCCGACCTGCTCGCCGCCGGCATCGACCCGGCCACGGTCCGCACGCCGCGCTCGGTGCCGCCGAGCGGCATACCGCAGCTGTCCACAAGCCCTGAACCCAACCCGAGCAGGGAGGCCCGACCCGCATGAGCCGGATCCTCATCGTCGAGGACGAGGAGTCGTTCTCCGACCCGTTGTCCTATCTCCTCGGCAAGGAGGGCTACGAGGTCGCCGTCGCGGCCACCGGGCCCGAGGGCTTGGCCGAGTTCGATGCCGGGGGCGCCGACCTCGTGCTGCTCGACCTCATGCTGCCCGGGCTCTCCGGCATCGAGGTATGCCGCGCGCTCCGGTCCCGCTCGAGCGTCCCGATCATCATGCTCACCGCCAAGGACGCCGAGATCGACAAGGTCCTCGGCCTGGAGATGGGCGCCGACGACTACGTCACCAAGCCCTACTCGGCGCGCGAGCTGCTGGCTCGGGTGAAGGCCGTGCTGCGCCGCAATGCCGAGCCGGAGGAGCTGACGCCGGCGACGGTCGAGGCCGGCCCGGTGCGCCTCGACGTCGAGCGGCACGTCGTCACGGTCGGCGGCACGCCGACCCCGATGCCGCTGAAGGAGTTCGAGCTGCTCGAGCTGCTGCTGCGCAATGCCGGGCGGGTGCTCACCCGTGGCCAGCTCATCGATCGGGTCTGGGGCAGCGACTACGTCGGTGACACCAAGACCCTCGACGTCCACGTCAAGCGGCTGCGGGCCAAGATCGAGCCCGACCCGGCCAACCCGCGGTACATCCTCACGGTCCGCGGCCTGGGCTACAAGTTCGAGGCCTGACCGGCCGGCGTCGTCCCGCCCTCGTCGGCTGTCGACGGGCCAGCGGGTTATCGACGGCTCAGCGGGATATCGACGATTCAGCGGGTTGCAGCGTGCTGCTGGAGCAACAACCGGCTGGGCCAGCCGGATATCGACGGTTCAGCAGGTTGCAGCGTGCTGCTGGAGCAACAACCGGCTGAGCCAGCCGGATATCGGCGGTTCAGCAGGTTATCGACGGGCGTCGGGTGGGCACGGGGGACGCGAGCGGCGCGCGGAGACCCGGCCGAGCTACGACCAGGCTCAGAGGCGCGTACCGCAGCAACCGCACGATCGCCCGGTGGTCTCAGCGCCCGAAGAAGCGCCCGAAGAGCTGTCTGCAGACCGACCCTCAGGCCTTGGGGCCGAGCCCTTCGTAGGGCCCCTCGGGCTTGAGCACCGGCACCGACACCGCGGTCTTGCCCTGGGGGGTGACGAGGTAGATGTCGGTCAGGTAGCCGGGCGCCTTCGCGACCTTGTCGAGCGTGGCTCCGGTGATCTTCGTCGAGCCCTTGGCCGGCACCGAGATCGGCGCGGTCGTCGCTCCCTCAGCGGACTGGAAGCTCACCGAGACCGGCTGGTCGCCTGCGTTGACGATTGCACCGTTGATCGCCCCGGGCTTGCCGGCAGCCTCGGACACGACGACGAGGTTGACGCCGCGCACGGCGCCGCTGGTGGCGCTCACACCGTCGCCGGGGGCGTAGGGCTTGGCGGTCTGCAGCGGGGAGAAGAAGGAGCAGGCCGAGAGGGCGACGGTCGAGGCGCCGACGGCGGTGGCGGCAAGGACGCGGTGGAGTCGCTTCACGGGTGGCAGCCTACCGGCCCGACCCGCGGATCGGCGGGTGACCCCCGACACGGCTCGCCGATGCATGTCGCGGCCGCTCTTGTCAAGCCCTCGGCGGGCTCGATCTGGACCGGCTGCAGGGCGGTGACCTGCGCAAACGTCGACTTCGCCGGGCGCGGCACCCCCGACTCCCGTGATATCCTGGGGGTCGCGAAAGGGGATAACACCACATGGTCTTCAAGGTCGGCGACACCGTCGTGTACCCGCATCACGGGGCGGCACTGATCGAAGAAATCCAGAATCGCACGATCAAGGGCGTCGAGAGGGTCTACCTCCGCCTGCGAGTCGCCCAGGGCGACCTCACGATCCACGTGCCGGCCGACAGCTGCGACGACATCGGCGTTCGCGATGTCGTCGGGCAGGAGGGCCTCGACCGGGTCTTCCAGGTGCTGCGCGCGGCATACACCGAGGAGCCGACCAACTGGTCGCGTCGCTACAAGGCCAACCTCGAGAAGCTCGCCTCCGGCGACGTCATCAAGGTCGCCGAGGTCGTTCGCGACCTGTGGCGCCGCGACAAGGACCGCGGCCTGTCCGCCGGTGAGAAGCGGATGCTCGCCAAGGCTCGCCAGATCCTCGTCTCCGAGCTCGCGCTCGCCGAGAAGACCAACGAGGAGAAGGCCGAGTCGATCCTCGACGAGGTCCTCGCCTCCTGAGCGCTCGCGCTCACCGCACTGCCGTGACGACCCCGACGGCCACCCAGCGTGGCCGCGTCGGGGTCGTCGTCGTTGCGGCCGGGGCCGGCACGCGCCTCGGCGCCGACGTGCCCAAGGCCTTCGTCACCGTCGCCGGCCGGCCACTGCTCTGGTATGCCGCGCACGCCGCCGTGCAGGCCGCCCAGGTGGGGTGCGTGGTCGCCGTCGTCCCCGCCAGCCACGTCGAGGACGCCCAGGACCTGCTCGAGCCGCTGATCCGGAGCAGCGGCGTCGCCGTGCAGGTCGTGCCTGGCGGCGCCGAGCGAGGTGACTCGGTGCTCGCCGGGGTGCGCTGGCTGCCGGCCGAGTGCGAGGTCGTCCTCGTTCATGACGCCGCCCGCGCCTTCGCCCCGCCGGACCTCTTCGACCGGGTGGCCGGCGCGGTCAGCGAGGCCACCCCGGCCGTCGTGCCCGGCCTGCCGGTCGTCGACACGGTGAAGTCGGTCGACGCCGAGGGGCTCGTCGTGCAGACCCTCGAGCGGGCCACTCTGCGCGCGGTGCAGACCCCCCAGGGCTTCCGGCGTGAGGTCCTCCTTGCCGCGCACGCGGCATACGGCAGCCTGGCCACCGACGACGCAGGGCTGGTCGAGCGGCTCGGCCGGCCGGTGCTCGTCGTCGCGGGCGACCCCCTCGCGGTCAAGGTCACGACGCCGGCCGACCTCGCCACCGCCGAGCGGATCGCCGCCGGCGAGGCCACTGGCGTCTCTGGCGCATGATCAGCTGGGGCGCCGGCGCGGCCGGGCTGGTGGGTGCGACGCGGCTCCTGACCGACCACGCCTAGGCTGGGGCCCGCACGCCGACGAATGGCAGGAGGAGCCGATGTCCCCGAGTGAGCAGTCCAGCCCGCGTCCAGTGGCGGTCGTCACGGGGGGCGGCTCCGGCATCGGTGCCGCCACCGCTCACGCGCTGGCCCGCGACGGCTTCGACGTCGTCGTCTGCGGCCGTCGGCGCGAGCCGCTGGAGCAGACGGCGGCGGCGATCCGCGCGGCATACCCGATGGCAGGGGTGCGGGCCGTGGTCATGGACGTCTCCGACGCCGACTCCGTCACCGCGGCGGTCGCCGAGATCGGCGACTGCGACGTCCTGGTCAACAACGCCGGCGGAGCGCTGGGGATGGCCCGGATCGAGGAGGGCAACCCCGCGGAGTGGCGCTCGATGTTCGAGTCGAACGTGCTCGGGGTCCTGCACGTGACGCAGGCGCTGCTGCCGGCGATCCGACGCTCCAGGACCGGCGGCACCGTCGTCGTCGTCTCCTCGCTCACCGGCCTGACCGTCTACGAGGGCGGGGCCGGGTATGCCGCCGCCAAGCACGGCGCGACCGCGGTCGTCGAGACGCTGCGCCTCGAGCTCAACGGCGAGCCGATCCGGGTCGTCGAGATCGACCCGGGCATGGTGTGGACCGACGGCTTCTCGCTCACCCGCTTCTACGGCGACCAGGAGCGGGCGGATGCCGTCTACGCCGGAGTCGACCGGCCGCTCGTGGCCGAGGACGTCGCGGAGTGCATCGCGTTCTGTGTGCGGGTGCCGCAGCACGTCAACATCGACCGGCTCGTCGTCAAGCCGGTCGCCCAGGCGGCGCCGAGCAAGCTGCACCGCGGGCCGATCGACTGGGACCGGAGCGGCTCGTGAGCGCTCCGACGCCGCTGCCGCGCATCGGGATCGGCGTCGACGTGCACGGCTTCGCGCCGGCGGGATCGGATCGCGAGCTGTGGGTGGCCGGCCTGCTCTGGCCGGGAGAGCCAGGCCTCGAGGGTCACTCCGACGGCGACGTTGCTTGCCACGCGGCGTGTGACGCCCTCTTCTCGGCAGCCGGGATCGGCGATCTCGGAGCGCACTTCGGCACCAACCGGCCCGAGCTCGCCGGCGCGCCCGGGCGGGTGCTGCTCGCCGAGGCCGCCCGGCTGGTGCGTGAGGCGGGCTTCGACATCGGCAACGTCGCGGTCCAGGTCGTCGGCAACCGGCCGCGGATCGGCACCCAGCGGCCGCTCGCCGAGGCGGCGCTCACCGCCGCGGTCGGCGCGCCGGTGAGCGTGAGCGGCACGACGACCGACGGTCTCGGGCTCACCGGGCGGGGCGAGGGGCTTGCGGCGATCGCCACGGCGCTGGTCGTCCGGATCGACGACGCTCCCGCGACCGCCTTGGACCGTCAGGTGCACGAGACCCTGCGGCAGCGCGCCGAGCTCGGCGAGCAGGTCGCGGGGATCGGCACGTCGGAGGGCTGACGCGGCGGGCGGCGCTCGCTCAGCGAGTCGTCGACACGGCAGCGGCGAAGCCGCGCGCCAGTCTCGACCAGGTATGCCGCAGGGCCGGCTCGGCCGCGCGGACCGCACCGACGACCGCGTCGACGTCGACCCCTCGGTCGCGGGCGGCGGCCCGGTCCTTGTCGGCCCACGGGCCGATGAGGTCGGCGCCGGCCTCTGGATGCCACTGCACGCCCCACACGGTGGGTGCGAAGCGGGCCGCGAGCAGCTCACCCGTGCCGGCGCGGGCGAGTGCCGTGGAGCCCGCCGGCTCGGCGACGACGATGTCGTTGTTCCATTGAACCGCAACGGTATTCGGACCGTCGCGGCCGGCCACCGGCCCCAGCACCGGGTCGGTGTGCGCGGCAGTCGTCCAGGGCACGTGCTGAAGGCCCATCGTCTGACCCCGCGGATTCGGCTCGACCCGTCCGCCGAGGGCGACCGCGGCGAGCTGATGTCCCAGGCACACCCCGAGGGTCGGCAGCTCGCGCTCGGCTGCCTCGCGGATCAGCTTCTTCACCGGTCCGAGCCAGCCGACCGTGGCGTCGTCGTTGGCGCCCATCGAGCCGCCGAGCACGACGAGCGCGCAGTATGCCGCGAGCCCGCTCGGCAGGTAGTGGGGCGAATCTGACTGGGGTGCAGCGGCATACGGACGACGGATGTCGAGGGTGAGGCCCTCGTCGGTGAGCCACTCGCCGAGCCAGCCGGGCGGGCAGGTGGCCTGATGCTCGATGACAAGCACTGGTCGTCGATCGGGGTGGTCGCTAGGCACTGGCGTCCCCCTCACCCGGTCGGGCGCCGGCTCAGTGGCACGTGCTTGGCCGGCACCCGGCGTCCACCGGCACGCATCGAGGCCACCCCGGCGAGCCGCTGGATCGCCGCGACGTGCCCGCAGAAGGCGTGCCGGCCCTCGTCGGTCAGCGCGGCGAGGGTGAAGGCGCGCGAGCCGTCACGCTGCCGACGGGTCGTGAGATAGCCCGCGTCCTCGAGCACCCGCAGGTGCTTGGACAGCGCGGAGTCGCTCACCCCGAGGCTGTCGCGCAGCGCGCCGAACTCGGCCTCGACGACCGCCGCGAGCAGACCGGTCAGCTGCAACCGGGTCCGCTCGTGGATGAGCTCGTCGAAGAGGGGCGCGGGCATGCCGCCCAGGATAGGCCGCTTGCCGCTCGGGCAAGTGGCGAATGCGGCGCCTGCCTGCGCAAACGCGGCCACGCGGCATACCCCCCCTTGTGTTTCGGTAGGCCGCCCGCTTGCCTTGGGGGGACCACGTCCGGACGCGAGGAGGAGTCGGCATGCCACATACGGTGATGGGGGTCATCGCGCGCGCCAAGGGTGCGCCGGTCGAGCTGGTCGAGGTGGTCGTGCCTGACCCGGGGCCGGGCGAGGCGGTCGTCGCGGTCCACGCGTGCGGGGTCTGCCACACCGACCTGCACTATCGCGAGGGGGGCATCAACGACGACTTCCCCTTCCTGCTCGGGCACGAGGCGGCCGGGGTCGTCGAGAGGGTCGGCGCCGGCGTCACCGACGTCGCGCCCGGAGACTTCGTCATCCTCAACTGGCGGGCGGTGTGCGGGCAGTGCCGCGCCTGCCTCAAGGGCAAGCCGCACTACTGCTTCGCCACCCACAACGCCACGCAGAAGATGACGCTCACCGACGGCACCGAGCTGTCGCCGGCCTTGGGCATCGGGGCCTTCGTCGAGAAGACGCTCGTCGCGGCCGGCCAGTGCACGAAGGTCTCGGCCGCCGACGCGGGTGCGGTCGGGCTGCTCGGCTGTGGGGTGATGGCCGGCTTCGGGGCAATGGTCAACACCGGTGGCGCGCACCGCGGCGACTCGGTCGCGGTCATCGGCTGCGGCGGCGTCGGCAATGCCGCGATCGCCGCGGCCAAGCTCGTCGGGGCGACGACGATCGTCGCCGTCGACGTCGACGACCGCAAGCTCGAGGGTGCGCGGCACTTCGGGGCCACGCACACCGTCAACAGCTGTGAGCGGGATGCCGTGGAGGCGATCCGCGAGCTCACCGGCGGGCACGGCGCGGACGTCGTCGTCGAGGCTGTGGGGCGGCCGGAGACCTACGAGCAGGCTTTCTACGCAAGGGATCTCGCGGGCACGGTGGTGCTGGTCGGGGTGCCGACACCCGACGTCACGGTGACGCTGCCGATGATCGAGATCTTCGGCCGCGGCGGCGCGCTCAAGTCGAGCTGGTACGGCGACTGCCTGCCCTCGCGCGACTTCCCGATGCTCGTCGAGCTCTATCGGCAGGGCCGCTTCCCGCTCGAGGACTTCGTCTCCGAGCGGATCGGGCTGGGCGACGTCGAGGCCGCCTTCGAGAAGATGCACCGCGGCGAGGTCCTGCGCTCGGTCGTCGAGATCGCGAAGGGCTGATCGCATGTCGGGTATGCCGCCGTCCCCGGCCTCCCTGCCCCGCTCGCCGGGCGGGGTCCGCATCGACCACACGGTCACCTCGGGCACGTTCAGCCTCGACGGTGGCACGTGGGAGGTGGACAACAACGTGTGGGTCATCGGCGACGAGCACGAGTGCTTCGTGATCGACGCCCCGCACGACGCGGCGGCCATCCTCGAGGTCGTCGGCGAGCGGCGGTTGCGGGCCGTGCTGTGCACCCACGCGCACGACGATCACATCGGCGCGGTGGGTGACCTCTACGACGCGACGAGCGCCGCGGCATACCTGCATCCGGACGACCGGGTGCTGTGGGACCGGGTGTACGACGTCGCGCCCGACCGTGAGCTGGCCGACGGCGACATCGTGCGGGTCGGCGACGTCGACCTGCACGTCCTGCACACGCCGGGGCATGCGCCGGGGGCGTGCTGCTTCCACGTGCCGGCGCTCGGGGTGGTCTTCACCGGCGACACGCTCTTCCAGGGCGGGCCGGGGGCGACCGGGCGGTCGTTCAGCGACTTCCCGACGATCATCGACTCGATCACCGCGCGGCTCTTCGACCTGCCGGCCGAGACGGTCGTGCTCACCGGGCACGGCGACGCCACGACGATCGGGGCCGAGCGTCCGCATCTGCAGGAGTGGCTGGACCGGGGACACTGATGAGCGCGGACGGGCCCAGCGACCGGGTCGTGCTCGAGGACCGGCGCGACGCGGACGGCACCGTGCGCTCGCTCGTGGCCCGAGCCGCCGAGGGCGGGATCCGGATCGAGGGGCAGGACCTCGGGCCGGGCGTGGAGCGCTTCTTCGGACCGGGGCTCACGGAGTACGAGTGGAGCTGGTGGGTGCCGCCGGTGCGTGTCGCGGCCCTTGTCGCGCGGCTCGGGGGGGAGCCGGGCGCGGACCCGCTGGCCACGCTGGCGGCCTTCCACCGAGAGGGTGGCGAGCCGTTGAGCCAGGCGCTCAAGGATCCGGCCGTCGATGCGACGTTCTGGAGCCGGGTCGGCGATTGACGGGGCGGGTGCGCGGCGGTCAGTCGAGCAGCTGCTCGCTCGCCGTGCCGACCGACGGGGAGGCCGAGCCGGCCGAGCGGACCAAGCCGGGCGAGCTGGCCGAGCCGGCCGAGCCGGCCGACGGATCCGAGGCGACCAGCAGGTCAGAGGCGACCGTCGCGGCATACCGCTGCAGCAAGGTGATCTTCTGCCACACCTTGCGCGAGATGCCGGTGGTGAGCGTCTCGATCTCGCTCACGGTGTCGAGAACGACTGCATCCGTTGAGGATTCGGCGCACAGGGCGGCGCCTTTGCCGATGAGCGACAGCAGCTCGGAGCAGAAGTCGAGATAGCGCCCGAACTCGGCCGCCGTGAGCACCGGGTAATGATGCTCGGGCCCGTCGGCGGGTGGGAGCAGCTGCGTCGCGTCCTTGCTCATCTGGTGCATGTCGACGACGTGGGCGAGCGAGCGCAGCCGGTGCAGCGTCGCGAGCAGCCGGTGCCGATGCCAGCGCCCCTCGAGCGAGATGAGGAACCAGATCGCGATGCCGGCGAAGACGACGTCGTTGATGCCGCTCTCGAGGATCGGCAACCACTCGAATGCCGGTCGTGAGCTCGCGTTGCCGGCGGCGTCGCGGATCGCGAGCACGATGGTGAGGATCGACAGGGCGACGAGGACGACGATGACGACCCGCGAGACGATCCGCAGGGCCAGCCGCACCGGCCGCTGTCGCTCGGCGTCGGTGACCATCCGGGAGATGACCGAGTGCACCGTGCCGGCGACGTCGGCGAGGTGGCGGCGCGGGAAGGTCTCGGCGATCCGCGCCTGCAGCCGCTCGATCGTGCGCAGCACGTGACCGACATTGAGGTGGTCGTAGCTCGACTCCGCACGGCGCCACGGCATGCCGACAGCGTATGCCGCCCGGCTCGCCCTGCGTCCGCTCGCCCAGCCTCGACCGCCCACGCGCTGCTCGACGGGGGTGTCCGGCCCGGGATCGGTGGGAGGGGGGAGGGAGGGGTCCGGCGGATATCGGATGCTCCACGATGCCGTCGATCCTGACGCAACCAAGGTTGCCCCGGGATGGTGCCGATCCTGATGCAATCGTGGTTGCCCCAGGGTGGCTCGAATCCTGACGCAACCGAGGTTTGCCCCGGGATGGTGCCGATCCTGACGCAATCGTGGTTGCCCCGGGATCTGGGCCAGGCTGGTGCAATCGTGGATGCACCAGGAATGGCGGCATTCCGGAGCATGCAACATCTCCGTCGCAGGCACTATCCCGAGGGGGAGGGAGGGGGAGGGGGGACGGTCACGGCTCGGCCGGGGGGGCCGGCGCAGGGCAGCAGGGTCGCAGTCGTC
>DAOTIG010000011.1:0-38089 GCA_035448065.1 Dermatophilaceae bacterium | reverse complement strand
CACCCCGGGAGCCACCCCGCGCGGCCGGCCGGACGCCAGGCTCACGTGCACGCGCACGGCATACACCGCCTGCGGGTCGACCTCCGGGACGGTCACCGTGACCAGCCGTGGCAGCCTCCGGTGCAGGCCGGTGAGCACGACGCCGCCGACCTCGACCGCCGCCGCGTCGGCCTCGGTGACCTCCTGCACGCTGACCCGCCCGACCGCGCCCTCGGGCACCTGCAGCCCGTCGGGCCAGCGCAGCCGGACCACGACCGGGACGCCGGTATGCCGCCGGGGAGAGTGCGGCATACCGGTCGCCTCCGATCGGGGGTTCAGGCGGCCCGGACGGCCGACTGGTCGAGCTGGCCGAGCAGTCGGCAGACGGCCTCGGTGATCGGCTGGCCGGTGCGCTCCTGCACGAAGAGCCACTGACCGGCGGGGTTGACCTCGAGGAAGACGTCGTCGCCCTCGGGAGTGCGCCGCAGGTCGATCGCACCGTAGCGCAGCCCGGCCCGGCGGACGAAGGCCAGCAGCCGGTCGACGAGACGGTCGGGCAGCGTCGTGGCCCGGATCGGCACGCGGTCGAGGTGCAGCCGGAAGTCCAGCGGATAGGGCGTCTCCTGCGAGGAGATCTCGGCGGCGAAGACCTCGTCGCCGACGACGGTGACCCGCAGGTCCACCACGGCCGGCACGAGCTCCTGGAAGATCACCGGGGCGACCGCCACCTGACCGAGCTGGTCCAGCTCGGCGTGGCCGACCAGCCGGGTCTCGCGCCACGCCTCGGTGCTCGCCGAGAAGGCCTTGCAGATGACCCGACCGACCCCGACCGACTCGACGAACTCGCGGGCCCGGGCCGGGTCGCTCGTCACCATGGTCCGTGGGATCCGCAGCCCGAGCGAGCTCGCGACGGGCAGCTGCCAGGTCTTCATCATGGTCCGCTCGATGACGCGCGGCGGGCTGATCCACTCGATCGGCAGCGCGTCCCAGAAGCCGGCCATCGCCTCGTGGGTCTCGTTGGCGGCGAAGGCGTAGGCGTCCGGGTCGGTGACGCCTGCGTCGATGGTGGGCGCCAATGGCCTTCGCCACCAGCCTGATCCGCACTCCGAGAGGTCGATCTCGCCGTCCGGCAGGCCGATTCGCCAGCGGTCACCCGAGCCGTGCTCGGCGGTGACCGTCGCGGCGGTCGGCAGCAGCGAGGTGTCGACGACGACGGCCTCGCGGCCGGTCCGCTCCAGCTCGGAGCGGACCGGCGCGAGATGGTCGTCCTCGGCGTGCGAGACGAGCAGGATCACTGCCCGCCGCCGTCGAGCGAGGCAAGCAAGGCAGCGTGCGCCTGCTGCGCATCGGCGAGCTCGGCGGTGGCCGAGGTCAGCGCCTGCTGCAGCGCGACGACGTTGCGCCGTGCCTCGTCGACGGCCCGAGCGGCCGCTTGGAGTGCCTCGTAGGCCGCCGCGGCATACGCCTCGTCGGTGCCGTCGCCGGCGAGCCCACCGGCGTAGGCCGCCGCACTCGCGTCGTGATGACCGGTGGCCAGCAGGAAGGGCAGCAGCGACGGGTCCCCGAGCGGGCCGGGCCCGGGGCCGATCGGCGGCTTGCCCGGCCCGACGACGATGATGTCGTCCTTGATCTTCTTGAACTTGATCGGCGGGTCGATCTTCGGCTTGATCGGGTCATCGAGGATCTTCTTGAAGTTGACCGGCGGGTCGATCTTCGGCTTGATCGGATCGTCGAGGATCTTCTTGAACCGAGGGGGCTTGACCGGCGAGCCGTAGAGCGCGGCGACCCCGGCCAGGTCGCCCGGGCTCAGCACGGTGGCGTCGCCGATGGCCGCCGAGGCCGGGTTGGTCGGCGTGATGGTGTCGGCCCCGTTCTTGGAGAAGGCCCAGCGCGGGTAGTGCATGATCGAGGCGTAGTCGTAGCCGCCCCGGTCGTCGCCGTCGCTGATGTGCTGGTTGAAGTTGTGCTCCATGCCGGCCTGGATGTTCTCCCAGTGGATCGCCACCCAGGAGTCGCGGTCCTCGCGGCTCTGCTCGTGCCAGAGGCCGATCGCGTGGCCGATCTCGTGGATCGTCTGCTTGACGAGGCACCCGCTCGCGAGATTGATGTTCTGCTGGCCGCCGCGGCGCCCGACCTGCGAGGAGCAGCCGCTACCCGGCACGAACCGGACGAAGTCGGGGTAGCTCGCCGCGTTGGCCGGCGTGCGCTGGATGAACCGGATGACCGTGTTGGCCTCCCAGTGCGCGATGGCGTCGGTGACCCGCGACTGGTTGGGCAGCGCCGGGTCGATCTCGTAGGGGACCTTGCCACCCGGCCAGAGGAACTGGGCGCCGGTGATCGTGATGCTGCGCTCGCGGGTGCCGTCGCGCTCGGCCTTGGCGCGGGCCTCGACCTCATCGACGGTGCCGAGGACGATGTCGCCCTCGAGGATCGCGAGGCCGTCGACGACGGCATACTGCACGGCCTTGCTGGCGAAGGTGGCGCCGTCGACGAAGCCGGTGCGGACGTCGGTCGAGGACCGGCGCTCGGGCGCGTCGTCGGGCTGTCCGCCGCGGAGGTTGTCGGGCTTGCCGCCGGAGCGGCGCGATGGAGGTGCCATGGTGGGCTCCTTGTCGTGGGGAGAGCTGACCCTGCAAGGAGACCTGGCACGTCCGCTCAGATACCTCGCCCGCCGGTATGCCGCGTGGCCGCGGCCCGCACGTCAGTCGAGCAGGTCGGGGCGCCGCTCGCGGGTGCGGGCGAGCCGCTGCTCGGACCGCCACCGGGCGATCGCGGCGTGGTTGCCTGAGAGCAGCACATCAGGCACCGAACGGCCTTGCCAGACAGCGGGTTTGGTGTAGACCGGGTATTCGAGCAGGCCGTCCTCATGGGACTCCTCGACGAGCGACTCGGCATTGCCGATGACGCCGGGCAGGAGTCGGGCGACGGCTTCGACGATGGCCAGCACGGCGACCTCGCCACCGTTGAGGACGTAGTCGCCGAGCGAGACGAGCGAGACGGGCGTGCGGTCGGCGGCATACTCGACGACCCGCTCGTCGATGCCCTCGTAGCGCCCGCAGGCGAAGGCGAGCCACGGCTCGGCGGCGAGCTCGCGGGCCATCGCCTGGGTGAACGGCATACCGGACGGGGTGGGCACGAGCAGCCGCGGTCGCGCCCCGGCGAGTGCTCCCTCACCCGAGGCGAGCAGCGCGTCGAGCGCCTCGCCCCACGGCTCGGGCCGCATGACCATGCCGGCACCACCGCCGTAGGGCGTGTCGTCGACGGTGCGGTGCCGGTCGTGGGTGTGCTCGCGCAGGTCGTGGACGCGGACGTCGAGCAGCCCCTGCTCGGTGGCCTTGCCGATGAGCGAGAGCCGCAGCGGAGCGAGGTAGTCGGGGAAGATCGTGACGACGTCGACGCGCACGCGCGCTCAGAGCTCCAGCAGCCCGGGGGGCGGGTCGACGACGACCCGGCGGCCCGGCACGTCGACGACCGGCACGAGCGCCTCGACGAAGGGGATCGCCGCCTCGCGGCCGTCGGGCAGCCGCACGAGCAGTCGGTCCTGGCCGGGCCCGAGGTCCAGCCCACTCACCTCGCCGAGCGCCGACCCGTCGGGCCGCGTCACCGGCAGTCCGACGAGCTGCTCGGCGTACCAGCCGTCCTCGTCGGGGTCGCTGGCGTCTGCTGATGCGTCGGTCGGGTCGGGCAGCAGCAGTCTGGTGCCGCGCAGCCCCTCGGCGCCGGTGCGATCCGGGACCTCGTCGAAGGCGAGCAGCCAGATGCCGTTGTGGTCGCGGGCCGACCGCAAGGTCAACGCGCGCGGCACACCCGACCCAGCGGCGGCGCGGGTCGGGAAGACGGTGCCGACGACGAAGCGCCCGGCGGGGTCGTCGGTGTGGACCTGGACGGTCACCTCACCCTTGATGCCGTGCGGCTTGCCGATCCGCGCGACGACGTGGGACACGCTCAGCGACGGTCGGTGTCGACGATGTCGACC
This sequence comes from Dermatophilaceae bacterium, assembly GCA_035448065.1. Taxonomy (GTDB): domain Bacteria; phylum Actinomycetota; class Actinomycetes; order Actinomycetales; family Dermatophilaceae; genus Phosphoribacter. The sequence goes on along the minus strand of DAOTIG010000011.1, from coordinate 34,134 downwards.
CGCACGTTGCCGCCACCGGCGAGCGCGCTGACGACGGTGCGCAGCGCGCTGGCCGTGCGACCGGAGCGGCCGATGACGCGGCCGAGGTCCTCGGGGTGCACCCGCACCTCGAGGAGCTCACCGCGACGCAGCTCCTTGCGCCGGACGACGACCTCGTCGTCGTGGTCGACGATGCCCTTGACGAGGTGCTCGAGAGCCTCCTCGAGCATCATCGTCAGGCCTCGTCCTTGGCGGGAGCCTCGTCGGCCACAGCGGCGTCGGCCTCGGCACCGCTGGCCTCGTCGACCTTGGCCTCCTCGACCTTGTCGGCGGGAGCCTCGACAGCGGCCTCGGGCTTGGCGGCGGCCTTCTTGCGCGGCGTGGTGGCGCCGCCCTTGAGGTCCAGCGACGTGCCGGCAGCGGCGACCGCGGCCTCGTAGAGGTCCTTCTTGCTCTTCTTCGGCGGGGCGACCTGCAGGGTGCCCTCGGCGCCGTCGATGCCCTTGAACCGCTGCCAGTCACCGGTCACCTTGAACAGGGCGACGACGGCGTCGGTGGGCTGGGCGCCCTGGCGCAGCCAGTACTGGGCGCGCTCGGTGTCGATGTCGATGACCGAGGGCTGCTCGGTGGGGTGGTACTTGCCGATCTCCTCGATCGCCCGGCCGTCCCGCTTGGTGCGGGAGTCCATGACGACGACGCGGTAGAAGGGGGCGCGGATCTTGCCCATCCGCTTGAGGCGAATCTTGACGGACACGTCATGCTGCTTTCGCTCGTGAGACACGGCGAGACCGGGTGGGGATTCACTCGGGGTGCCGCGCCTCGGTGTGTAGGCGCCCGGGACCGATGCGGCCCGGCGGGTACAGCCGTCCATTGTGCCAGACATCGGCAGGCCCCCTGAACCACGAGCTGGCCCGCGCTGGCCCGGCAGTCTCGCCGCCATGGCGGCCGATCTGCTCACCGGCGCTCCGGTTGCGCCGCCCCCGGCAGTCTCGCCGCCGTGGTGGTCAGTCTGCTGGCCCGGGCCGAGCCAGGTTGATCGCGCGGATCTGCAGGGCGAGGCGCACGACGTCGGCGTCGGTCATCGGCGCGCTGGTGTCGACCCGAAGCACCGGGCCGATGCCGAGCGGCGCTGCCTCGGCCAAGACTCCGCGCCACTCGTCGTCACCGACCGCTCGATGCACGGTATGCCGCGTGCCCGCCTCCCAGCGCGCGGCGTCGCGGGCTCGGGCCAGCTCCACCGGCACGTCGCACCACACCTCCGGCACGCGGGCGGGGTCGAAGCCGGCCCGGGTCAGCCCGGCCTCGACGAAGCCCGCGTCCCGGGCCTGCGGCGCCCACGTCTCCACGATCCCGCCGACCGGGGACTCGCCGAAGAGCGCCCACATCGCGAAGCTGGCACCCTGGCCGAGGACCCGCCCCTCGACCTCGGGATCCACCGTGCCGGTGGCGTCCGCGACCGACTCCTTGATGAGGTCCTTGCGATAGAGCGGCAGCCCCAGCTCGGTCGCCAACCTCGTTGCCAGAGTGGACTTCCCCGATCCCGGCAGCCCGTTGACCAGGCAGGCGATGCGGGGGCGGACCGGCGCGGCATACGGGGTCGGCGGCCACTCGGAGACGTCGATGCCGTAGAGGTCGTGGTCGCGCCAGGCGCTGCTCAGGTCGTCACCCGAGGGCACGTCGACGAGCCGTGGCGAGTGACCCTCTGGCCGGAAGCCGAGCCCGCGCAGCAGCCCCGCGGAGCGCACGTTCCCGGGCTGCACGCCGGCCGAGAGCCGGTGCAGCCCAAGGCCGTCCGGCTCATCGGCGAAGCACATCCCGACGACGAGGCACAGCCCCTCGGCGAGCAGGCCGCGACCGGCATAGGGGTCGTAGGCGTCGTAGCCGAGCGTCGCGAGCTGGCCCCGCCCCCGCACGATGCTGACGACGTTGACCCGGCCGACGATCCCGTGCCCGCCCTCGGGGTCGAGCGCGTGCACGAGCATCGTCACGTTCGACGCGCTCTGCAGGGCCGGCAGCCCCTCGACCCCGTCGACCCCGATGGGGCCCCACGGGGCGATCCGGTCGCGTGACTGCTCCATCGCCGCCCGCAGCGCCGGGACGTCGGAGTCCGTGATCCGCGCGATCCGGACGCGCGAGCCGATCCTGTCGAGCCGACTCACGTCACCGAACTCGTATGCCGCGCAACACGATCGCGCTCGGCTCCCGGAGCACCTCGAGGTCCTCACGCGGATCTCGGGGCAGCACGACGAGGTCGGCGGGGTCGCACTCGTCGATGCCGGGCCGGCCGAGCCAGGAGCGCGCCGACCAGGTCGCGGCGGCGATGACCTCGATGGCGCTGAGCCCGGCCTTGGCCAGCTCGAGCGCCTCGTCGGCGACCAGCCCGTGCGGCAGGGAGCCGCCGGCGTCGGTGCCGAGGTAGATGGGGACGCCGGCCTCGTGGGCCCGGCCGATGGTGTCGAACCGGCGGGCGTGCAGGTCGAGCATGTGCGCGTGGTACCGGGGGAACTTCTCCTTTGCCGGCTCGGCGATGTCGGGGAAGGTCGCGATGTTGAAGAGCGTCGGCACGATCGCGATTCCTTGCGCGGCAAAGGCTTTGGTCGACTCCTCGTCGAGGCCGCAGGCGTGCTCGATGCAGTCGGTGCCGGCCGCGGCGAAGTCGTGCAGGCTCTGCTCGCCGAAGCAGTGCGCGGTCACCCGCGCTCCCTCCTCGTGGGCGGCGGCGACGGCGGCGATGAGGGCCTCGCGCGGCCAGAGCGGCTCGAGGTCGCCGGTGTCGCGGTCGATCCAGTCGCCGACGAGCTTGACCCAGCCGTCGCCACGGCGGGCCTCGAGGCGCACGTAGGCGGCCAGCTCGGCCGGGTCGATCTCGTGGGCGTAGTTGCGCACATAGCGCTTGGGCCGCGCGATGTGCTGGCCGGCGCGGATGATCCGCGGCAGGTCCGCGCGCTCGTCGACCCAGCGGGTGTCCCCGGGACAGCCCGCGTCGCGGGCGAGCAGCGTGCCGGCGTCTCGGTCGGCGATCGCCTGCGCCTCGGTCGTCTCGCGGTCCACCGCCCCGTGTCGGTCCAGCCCGATGTGGCAGTGTGCGTCGACGAGGCCGGGCAGGGCCCAGCCACGCACGGTCTGCACCTCGCTGCCGGGCCGGGTCGGCGCGGCATACGAGACGCGTCCGTCGACGACCCAGCACTCCTCGCGCACGTCGTCCGGACCGACGAGGACCTCGCCTTGCACGTGCAGCACCGTCGCCATGCCTGGCACCCTACCGAGGCGGGTCGTCGCCCGATCCGCTCGGGCCGTCGAGCATGCGGCGGATGACCTCGATGACGACCTCGGGGGCGTCGGTGTGCACCCAGTGTCCGGCGCCGTTGACGGTCACCAGGCGGGCGCGCGGGAAGAGCTCGCGCATCGGCTCGACGTCCTCGTCGTGGACGTACTCGGAGTCGCTGCCGACGAGCCAGACGACCGGGCCCTCATAGGGCTCGTGCTCGCCCGGCGCGATGGGGAAGTCGGCGATGACCGACTCGCTGCCCCGGTCGCGGTCGGCGCGGACGAGGGGCAGGTTGACCTGCCAGCGCCAGGTGTCGTGGTGGCGGCGCAGGTTCTGCAGCAGGAAGGCGCGGATCCACGGCTGCGGCACGGTCTGCGCGAGCATCGCGTCGGCGTCCTGGCGGGTCTCGATGGCCTCGAGGTCCATCGCCGTCATCGCGTCGATATAGCCGCCGAAGCGGTGCAGGTCGCCGTAGTGCTTCGGGGCGATGTCCACGACGCAGAGCCGCTCGACGAGCTCGGGCTCGGTGAGCGCGAGGACCATCGCGGTCTTCCCGCCAAGCGAGTGGCCGACGACGGTCCACGGCTCTCCTGGCGCGAGCTGGCGCAAGGTGGCGGCGACGTGCGCGGCATACGAGGTGAAGGAGAACTCGCTGGTATGCCGCGAGCGCCCGTGGTCCGGAAGGTCGACGAGCGCGCACCGCGCGCCCGAGCCGTCTTGCCCAGCAACGGCTTTGGCGATCTGGTTCCAGTTGCGACCCTGGCCGAAGAGCCCGTGCAGGAAGGCGACCCGCGGGCCGGCCGAGCCGACATGCAGGACGTGCAGCGGGTGCTCGGAGCTCGCGGTCATGCGCTTCAGCGACCGAGGAACTTCTCGAAGCCCGGCGGCAGCTGGCTCGGGTCGAGCCCTGCCGGCGGCTCCCCCGCGCCAGCGCCACCCGGCATCCCGAAGGCCTTGCCGGCCGCCGCCTGCCGAGCGTCGGCGGCCTTCTGGGTGAGCGCCTGCTGCTCCTGGGCCCGCTTGGCCGGGTTTCCCGACTTGGCCTTACGCCGTTGCGGCGCAGCCTGCTTCGCCTTACGGCCGCCACCCATCCCGGGCATCCCGGGGATGCCGGGCATGCCGCCACGGGCCAGCTGCTTCATCATCTTCTGCGCCTCGGTGAAGCGCTCGAGCAGCTGGTTGACGTCGCTCACCTGCATGCCGGAGCCGCGGGCGATGCGCTGTCGGCGGGAGCCGTTGATCTGCTTGGGGTGGGTGCGCTCGAAGGGTGTCATCGAGCGGACCATCGCCTCGACCCGGTCGAACTCGCGCTCGTCGAAGGCGTCGAGCTGGGCCTTCATCTGCTGCATGCCGGGCATCATCGCGAGCATCGACTTGAGGCTGCCCATCCGCTTGATGGCGGCCATCTGCTCGAGGAAGTCGTCGAAGGTGAAGTCCTCCTCGGCGAGGAACTTGCGCGCCATCTCGTCGGCCTGGCGCGCATCGAAGGCCCGCTCGGCCTTCTCGATGAGCGTGAGGATGTCGCCCATATCGAGGATGCGCGAGGCCATCCGGTCGGGGTGGAAGACCTCGAGGTCCTTGACCTGCTCCCCGATCGACGCGAAGAGGATCGGCGCGCCGGTGACCGTCGCCACCGAGAGCGCGGCCCCACCGCGGGCGTCGCCGTCGAGCTTGGACAGCACGACACCGGTGAGGCCGACCCCGTCGAGGAAGGCGCGGGCCGTCTCGACCGCGGCCTGGCCGATCATCGCGTCGATGACGAAGAGGACCTCGTCGGGCTGGATCGCCGCGCGGATGTCGGCGGCCTGCGCCATCAGGTCGGCGTCGACGGCCAGGCGCCCCGCGGTGTCGACGATGACGACGTCGTGCTGGGTGCGCCGGGCATGCTCGACGCTCTGCCGGGCCACGGCGACCGGGTCGCCGTAGGAGCGGGTGCCCTCGCCGGTGCCACCGACGGCGTCGTGGCCCATGACGTTGCCCCGCTCGGGCGCGAAGATCGCGACGCCGGCGCGCTCGGCGACGACCTCGAGCTGGGTCACCGCGTTGGGGCGCTGCAGGTCGGCGGCGACGAGCAGCGGGGTGTGCCCCTGGTCCTTGAGCCAGCGGCCGAGCTTGCCGGCCAGGGTCGTCTTGCCCGAGCCCTGCAGGCCGGCGAGCATGATGACGGTCGGGGGGTTCTTGGCCAGCCGCAGTGGCCGGGCCTCGCCGCCGAGGATGCCGACGAGCTCCTCGTTGACGATCTTGACGACCTGCTGGCCCGGGTTGAGGGCCTGGCTGACCTCGGCGCCCAGCGCCCGCTCGCGCACCGCGCCGACGAAGCTCTTGACGACCGGGAGCGCGACGTCGGCGTCGAGCAGCGCGAGCCGGATGTCGCGCAGCGTCGCGTTGATGTCGTGCTCGGTGAGCCGGCCCTTGCCCCGCAGGTTGCGGAAGGTCGCGGTCAGCCGGTCGGACAGGTTGGTGAACACCTGCAGATCCTAACGTTCGGGGCCGCCCGGGCCCCGACGCCGGTATGCCGCCCGGGCTCGCCCTCCGATCGGCGACTGATCCGACGATCGGCGACTGGACCAGACGCCCGTTGCCGATTCAGTCGACCATCGCCGGCTGAACCTGCGATCGGCGACTGGACCAGACGCCCATTGGCGATTCAGTCGCCGTTCGTCACGTTCGGAGCTCGCCGGCCCACTTCCCCGCTGCCCTCAGTCCCGCGCCTGCCATGTGCACACGCAGGCCTCGTTGCCCTCCGGATCGGCGAGCACCCAGAACGCCGGGGCGCGCTCGTCGCTGACCAGTCGACCGCCCGCCGCGAGCGCCGCCGCGACTCGGGCGGGCGCTTCGTCATGGGCGACGGTGACGTCGATGTGGATCCGATTGCGTTGCGGGCGTGGGGCATCCATCTGCTGGAACCACACCGTCGGCCCGATCCCGGCCCGGTCGGCGATCTCGCCGGCGTCGTCGCGGTCGCTCCCCCACCCGAGCACGGCCGCCCAGAACGGGCGCACCGCGGCGATGTCGAGCGCGTCGACGGCGACCTCGACGACGGTCACCGCGCTGTGGTCCGGGGTCAGCCCGCGCGAGTCGAGCAGCGCGGAGATCTGCCCGGCGAGCTCGACGTCGCGCTCGGTGACTCCGCCCGCGTCGTGGCTCGACAGCGCGACCTGCACCAGCCCCCAGCGCAGGTCGAGGTCGGGGTGATGGCCGGCCGTCTCGGCGAGCGCGCCGATGGCGTCGACGAGCTCGAGCGCCGAGGCGAAGTCCGGGGTCGGCACCCGCAGGTGCAGTCGGCCCAGCGCATAGCGCCAGCCAGGTGCGGCGTCCGAGGCCTGCTGACGGGTCAGAGTGCTCACCGGCCCAGTCTGCCCCGCCCGGCGCCCAGCAACGGGGAGTCAGGACGGGACCGGACCGTCCCGACCGTCGGCCGTCTCGATGAGCAGGGCGACGACCCGGGCCACCTGGGCCGGCGTGAGCACGGCGCCGTCCGGCTGGGTGAGGTAGAACGTGTCGAGCGCCTGCGCGGCATACGTCGCGATGTGCGCGCTGCGCACCGACAACCCGGCGCCGGTGAGCGCGGCCCCGAGGTCGTGGAGCAGCCCGGGACGGTCGCCGGCCCGCACCTCGATGACCGTGGCGATCGCCGACGCCTGTGGCAGCACCATCGCCCGGGTCTGGCCGGGGCGCCCCGAGGTGGCGAGGCCGGTGCCGAGCCCACCGGCCCGCTTGCGCCGCTCGAGCAGCGCGAGTGGCTGCCGGTCGCCGACGGCGAGGCGAGCGAGACCACGTGACAGCGCATGGGGGTCGGGCGCATCTCCGGACGGCGCGTCGCAGTGCCACTCGTCGACGGCGGTTCCGCCGAGCGTCCGCAGCACCGCCGACCGCACGACGAGACCGTGCGCAGCGAGGAGGCCGGCCGTGTCGGCGAACAGCCCGAGCCGGTCCGGCGCCACGACGACCAGCTGGTATGCCGCGCCCGCGCCGGTCACGCTCACCTCGGGCAGCCCGCCGCCCGACACCCGCTCCAGGGTGGCTCGGGTCGCGGCATCGAGCCGGTCCGCGGGGTCCGCCTCCGCTGCCGCACTGGCCTCGACCGCACCGACCGCCCGCTGCAGCGAGCGACGCGCGGCGTCGGCGAGCCTCCCGACGAGCTGAGCTCGCCAGTCGCTCCAGGCCGCCGGACCCGCCGCCCGGGCGTCGGCCTCGGTGAGCGCCCGCAGCAGCTCGAGCGTCTCGGCCGACCCGCCGACGGCGTCGTGGACAGCTGCGAGGGTGGCCGGGTCGCCGGGATCGCGCCGGGTCGCCAGGTCGACGAGGGTGAGGTGCTCGCGCACCAACCGCACGACGACCGCGCGGTCGTCGGCCTCGACGCCCAGCCGGGCCAGCACCCGGTCGGCGACCGGCGCACCCACCTCCGAGTGGTCGGCGGCGCCGGCGACCTTGCCGATGTCGTGCAGCAGCGCGGCGAGCAGCAGCAGGTCGGGCCGGGCCACCTCGCGCACGAGGCCGCTCGCGACGACGACGGCCTCGATCGAGTGCCGGTCGACGGTGTGCCGGTGCACCGGGTTGTGCTGGGGTCGGCTGCGGACCTCGCGCCACTCGGGGATCCACTGCTCGACGAGGCCCGCCAGGTCGAGCCCCTCCCACACGGTCACCAGGCCTGGCCCGGCCGCGAGCAGGTCACCGAGCAGCGCGAGCGCATCGGCGGGCCAGGGCTGCGGCAGCGGGGCGGCGTGCGCCGCGAGGTTGGCCAGCGTCGCGGGCGCCAGCGGCACGCCGTTGCGGGCGGCGATGAGCGCGGCGCGCAGCACGAGCGTCGGGTCGCTCCGCGGGTCGACGCCGGCGCCGAGCACCGCCTCGCCGTCGTGCAGGAACAGGCCATAGCCCAGCGGCACGAGGGTCGGCCGGCGGGGCCCGACGCGCAGCACCCGGGCCCGCTGGGACTGGCCGGCGCGCCGCAAGGTGCCGTCCGCGGCATACCCGATGATCCGCGCGGCGGACGAGACGTCGACGAGCAGCCGATCGGCGTCGTCGTAGCCGAGCAGGGCGGCGACCGCGTCCCGGTCGTCGTGGGTGAGCCGGTCGCGCCCCCGCCCCGTGACGACGTGGATCGCGTCGCGCACGTCGAGCAGCCGCGCGTAGGCGGCGTCGACCTCCCCGTGCGGCCGGTCGGTGAGCCACGCCGCCGCGAGCGCCCGCAGCACGGTCATGTCCCGCAGCCCACCCCGCGCCTCCTTGAGGTCGGGCTGCAGCAGGTGGGCGGCGTCGCCGACTCGGGTATGCCGCGCGCTCACCGCCGCCGCCACCTCCGGCAGCCGGCGGCGCGCCGCAGAGCGCCAGTCGTGCGCGACGGTCGAGCGTGCCGCGCTCACCACCTGCTCGTCCCCGGCGACGTGCGCGAGGTCGAGCAGGCCGACCGCAGCAGCAAGGTCGCGCGAGGCGACCTCGCGGCACTGCGCGAGGGTGCGCACGGAGTGGTCGATCTGCACCCCGGCGTCCCACATGGGATACCAGAGCCGGTCGGCGAGCGCGTCGAGCTCCGCTCCTCCGAGTGTGCGGCTCTGGTGGACGAGCACGAGGTCGTAGTCGGACAGCGGGCCGCCGTCGCCGCGGGCGAGGCTGCCGACGGCGGCGAGCGCGACGCCGGGCAGGTGCCGCCCCCCGGTCGCCTCGGCCCAGCGCTCCGCGAGCCAGCCGCGGCCGAAGTCGGTGAGGGCGGCCCGACGCACCGGGCCGGCACCCGGGGTCGCGAAGCCCCGGGTGCCGGCGAGGTCGAGCCGAGTGGCGCGGACGTCAGCCATCAGGTCGGCGGGCCGTCAGAGGGCGGCGAGCCCGCGCTCGCCGGTGCGGACCCGGACCACCTCGTCGACCGGGACCGACCAGATCTTGCCGTCGCCGATCCGCCCGGTGTGGGCGGACTTGAGGATGACGTCGATGACGCTCGTCGCGTCGCGGTCGTCGACGAGCACCTCGAGGCGCACCTTGGGCACGAAGTCGACGGTGTACTCCGCACCGCGGTAGACCTCGCTGTGACCGCGCTGGCGGCCGTAGCCGGACGCCTCGCTGATCGTCATGCCGGTGATGCCGTAGGCCTCGAGGGCCTCCTTGACCGTCTCGAGCTGGTGCGGCTTGATGATGGCGGTGACGAGCCTCATGCCCGTGCTCCTTCGCTGACCGTGGTGGAGGTGGGGGTGGCCTGGCCGAGGGCGGCGGCGAGACCGCTGCCGAGCCGGCCGCCGCTCGTCGCGGCGAGATCGTAGGCGGACTCGGCGTGGATCGCGTGGTCGATGCCGCTGACCTCGTCGTCGCGCTCGATCCGCCAGCCCATGGTCACCTTGAGCGCCAGGCCGAGGCCGAGGGTGACGACGCCGCTGACGACCAGGGTGGCCAGGGCGACGGCGACCTGCACGACCGTCTGGCGGAACCCACCGCCGTAGAACAGCCCGGTCGAGGTCGACAGCAGCCCAGCCCCGATGGTGCCCCACAGGCCGGCGACGAGGTGGACGCCGACGACGTCGAGGCTGTCGTCGTAGCGCAGCCGGTACTTCAGCCCGACGGCGAGCGCGCACATCGCACCGGCCACCAGGCCGAGGACGAGCGAGCCGACCGGCGAGAGGGCGCCGCAGGCGGGCGTGATGGCGACCAGCCCGGCGACGATGCCCGAGGCGGCGCCGACCGAGGTGGCGTGCCCGTCACGGATCCGCTCGACGACGAGCCAGCCGAGGATCGCCGCGACCGTCGCGGCGGTCGTGTTGACCCAGACGAGCGCCGCGGTCGCGTCCGGCGCGAGCTCGGAGCCGGCGTTGAAGCCGAACCAGCCGAACCACAGCAGCCCGGCGCCGATCATCGTCAGCGGCACGTTGTGCGGGCGCATCGGCACCTTGCCGAAGCCCTGCCGCAGCCCGACGACGAGGGCGAGCACCAGCCCGGCCATCCCGGCGTTGATGTGCACGACCGTGCCACCGGCGAAGTCGATCGGGACGACATCCGCCTTGCCGTCGGTGGCGCCGAACAGCCTTGCGGCCAGGCCGGATTCGCTTGCCGACAGCAGCCCGCCACCCCACACCATGTGGGCGACGGTGAAGTAGGCGAGGGTGACCCACAGCCCGGCGAAGACCATCCAGGTCGAGAACTTCACCCGGTCGGCGATCGCCCCGCTGATCAGCGCGACGGTGATCACCGCGAAGGTCAGCTGGAAGGCGACGAAGGCCAGCTCGGGGATCGAGCCGTAGCCGTCGTAGCCGAACGGATTGACCAGGCCCTCGGTGCCGGCGAGCCCAGCCTTCTCGAACGGGTTGGCGAGGATGCCACCGAGGTCCTGTGACCCGAAGGACATCGAGTAGCCGTAGAGGATGTAGAGGACGCCGACGAGGCCGGCAGCCCCGAAGGACATCATCATCATGTTGAGGACGGACTTGGCCCGGGTCATCCCGCCGTAGAACAGGGCGAGCCCGGGCACGGTCATGACGAGGACGAGCGAGGCGCACAGGATGACGAACGCGGTCGCCGCGTAGTCGATCGTGGCGGCGCCGTCCGCGAGGGGCAGCAGTGGAGTGCTCATGGCCGGTAACGATGCGGCCCGCGCATTTCGCGGTATGCCGCCCCGTGTTACGGCCGTGTCAACAGCGCTCCGCCCAGGTAAGGATCGTGTTTCAGCCGACGATGGCGTCGACGAAGGCCTCCGGGTCGAAGGGCGCCAGGTCGTCCGGGCCCTCGCCGAGACCGACGAGCTTGACCGGCACCCCGAGCTTGCGCTGCACCTGCACGACGATGCCGCCCTTGGCGGTGCCGTCGAGCTTGGTCAGCACGATGCCGGTGACGTCGACCACCTCGGCGAACACGCGAGCCTGCTCGAGGCCGTTCTGCCCGGTCGTCGCGTCGAGAACGAGGAGCACCTCGTCGATCGGGCTGCGCTTCTCGATGACCCGCTTGACCTTGCCGAGCTCGGCCATCAGGTTGGCCTTGGTGTGCAGCCGGCCGGCGGTGTCGATGAGCACGCAGTCGGCCTCCATCTCGGCCGCCGCCTGCACGGCATCGAAGGCGACCGCTGCGGGGTCCGCGCCGTCGCGGTCGCTGCGCACGGTCGGCACGCCGACCCGCTCCCCCCACGTCTGCAGCTGGTCGGCGGCGGCGGCGCGGAAGGTGTCGGCCGCGCCGAGCACGACGTCGCGGTCCTCGGCGACGAGCACCCGGGCGAGCTTGCCCACCGTGGTCGTCTTGCCCGCGCCGTTGACGCCCACGACGAGGATCACCGCCGGCCGGTCGCCCTGCCGGGTGGCGACGACGGTGCGGTCCAGGCTGGGGTCGACGAGGGCGAGCAGCTCCTCGCGCAGCCAGCCGCGCACGACGGCCTCGTCGGTGGTGCCCTCGACCTTGACCTTGGTGCGCAGCGCGTCGACGAGCTCGGTGCTCGCCTCGACCCCGAGGTCGGCGCCGATGAGGGCGTCCTCGACGTCCTCCCACTCGGCCTCGTCGAGCTTGCCGCGGGACAGCAGCGCGAGCAGGCCCTTGCCGATCGCGGTGTTGCTGCGCGCCAGCCGGGCGCGCAGCCGCGCCAGCCGGCCGCGGGGCGACTCGGGCCGCTCGATCGCCGGGCCGGTCGGCTCGAGATCCGGCAGTGTCGCGGTGTCGCCCTCCGGGGGGGCCGGCAGGGTGGCGATGTCGCCCGGCTCCACCTCGGTGTCGCCGGGCACGGTGCTCGGCGGCGCGGGGACCGTCGGGCGAGCCTCGGGTCGGGTCGGCGGGGCCGGGAGGGTGGTGCGGCCACCCGCCCCCGGACCAGACCGACGACGATGCCGATCCCGACGACGGCGATGGCGACGACGAGGGCGATGACCTGCCAGAGCTGATCGAGCATGGGGTCCATCCTGCCGGTTGCGGGTCAGAAGATCTGGACGCGGTCCTCGGGGTCGAGCCACATGCCGTCGCCCTCCTGGACCCCGAAGGCGTCGTGGAAGGCGGCGAGGTTGCGCACAACATTGCCCCGGTGCTCCTGCGGACTGTGCGGGTCGACGGCCAGCAGCATCTTCGCGGTCTCCTCGCGGGCCTTGCCGCACCACACCTGGGCCCAGCCCAGGAAGAAGCGCTGGTCGCCGGTCAGCCCGTCGAGCACCGGCGCCTCGCCGTCGCCCACCGCGATCCGGTATGCCGCGTGGCCGACTCCCAGCCCGGCCAGGTCGCCGATGTTCTCGCCGACCGTCAACGCGCCGTTGACCCGCTGCCCGGGGGCGGCGATCGGCTCGAGCTGGGAGAACTGCTCGATGAGCTTCGCGGACAGCGCGTCGAAGCGCTCCCTGTCGGCGTCGGTCCACCAGTTGCGCAGCATGCCTGACCCGTCGTACTGGCTGCCCTGGTCGTCGAAGCCGTGGCCGATCTCGTGGCCGATGACCCCGCCGATCCCGCCGTAGTTGACCGCGTCGTCGGCCTCGACGTCGAAGAACGGCGGCTGCAGGATGGCCGCCGGGAAGACGATCTCGTTCATCCCCGGGTTGTAGTACGCGTTGACCGTCTGCGGCGTCATGAACCACTCGGCCCGGTCGATCGGCCGGCCGAGCTTGGCCAGCTCGCGGTCGTTCTCGAAGCAGTGCGCGCGAGCGACGTTGTCCTGCAGGTCAGCTCCCAGGGTCAGCGCCGAATAGTCGCGCCAGACATCGGGATAGCCGATCTTAGGCGTGAAGTGGCCGAGCTTCTCGAGGGCCTGCTCCCGGGTCTGCTCGCCCATCCACGGCCGGTCGGCGAAGGACCGGCGGAAGGCCTCGACGAGGTTGTCGACGAGCTCGGTCATCCGCTCCTTGGCCACCGGCGGGAAGTGCCGCGCGACGTAGAGCTCGCCCAGCGCCTCGCCGACCAGCCGGTCGACGAGCGCGACGCCGCGCTTCCACCGCTCGCGCTGCACCGGCGTGCCGGCCAGCGTGCGCCCGTAGAAGTCGAAGCTCTCGTCGGCGAAGGCGGCCGGCAGCAGCGCCGCCGCCTCGTGCAGGACGTGCCAGGCCAGCCACTCCCGCCACACCTCGATGGGCTCCTGCGCCAGCGCCGCGTCGAGCCCGGCGAGGTAGCCCGGCTGGCGCACGACCACCTCGGCGAGCGCGCCGTCGGGCGCTCCGAGCGCCGCGGCATACCGGCTCCAGTCGTGCTGCGGGGTGGCCTCCTGCAGCTCGGCGAGGGTGCGCAGGTGGTAGGTCGCGACGGCGTCGCGGTCGGCGACCTTGTCCAGGTGGCTGGCCGCGAGCCGGGTCTCGAGCGCGACGATCCGGCCGGCCGCACCGGCCGGGTCGGGTCGGCCGGCGAGGGCGAGCATCCGCTCGACGTGCCCGAGGTATGCCGCCCGGGTCGCCTCGTGCTGCGGCTCGCGGTAGTAGGACTCGTCGGGCAGCCCGAGCCCCGCCTGGTTCAGGTAGACGACGTAGCGGTCCGGGTTGCGGTCGTCGGTGCCGACCCAGTAGACGACGGCCCCGGTGACGCCCTCGCGGCCCAGCCGACCGAGCAGCTCGACCAGCGCCCCGACCTCGCCGACGGCGTCGACCTCGGCAAGGGTCGCCGCGACCCGACCGAGTCCGGTGGCCTCGATGCGGTCCTCGTCCATGAACGCCCCGTAGAGCGCGGCCACCTTGCCCGCCGGCGTCCGTGGGTCAGGGCCGGCGGCGACCAGCTCGTCGACGATCGCCCGCAGGTCGTGCTCGGCCTGCTCGCGCAGCATGTCGAAGGTGCCGTAGCGGCCCCGGTCGGCGGGGATCTCGGTGCGGTCGAGCCACCCGCCGTTCGTGTGCCGGAAGAGGTCGTCCTGCGGACGCGTGGACGCGTCGAGGTGGGATAGGGCGATGCCGGATCTCATCGCCCTATCCCATCACGACCGACGTCAGCGCCCCAGCACGGTCCGCACGGCGTCCGCCAGCGCCTCCGGGGTGGTGACGCAGGCCGCGGTGTGCGCATCGGGCCGGATGAGCCACAGCTCGTCGTCGGCGGCCTTGAGGCTGGCCGCGACGACGCCCTCGTCGCCGAGGTCGGCGAAGCGCAGCACCCGCACCGGCAGCCCCTGCGGGACCACCCCGCCGAGCACGCCCTCGACCTCGGCGACGTTGACGTCGTCGCCGACGAGGACGAGCAGACCCTGACGGGTCAGCTGCCGCACCCGGCTCGCGCCGTGAGCGGCACCCGGCGTCGCGGCGTCGGGCAGGATGACGCCGGGCACCGGCTCGGGGGCCTGCCCGCGAGCGGGCCGGCCCGGCCAGGGCCGCCGGGGGTCGGCGGTGGTGAGTGCGCTCTCGACGTACCAGAACGGCTCGGCGAGCCGGCCGGAGTCGACGAGCGGGATGGCCGTCGTGTCGGTCTTGGCCCGCTCGAGGACGGTCGTGCGGTGCTCGCGCTGCTCGTCGTTCTGCGGGACGAGGAAGTCCATCGTCGCGGTCGTCACGGCGAGGTTCTCCCGCGCTGCCGCCTGCCGCTCGGGCTGGTAGGAGTCGAGCAGCCCGGGACCGCCCCAGCCCTTGAGGACGAAGGCGATCTTCCACGCGGCGTTCTCGACGTCCGGCACGCCGCTGTTGAGCCCGCGCGCCCCGAAGGGCGCGACGAGGTGGGCGACGTCGCCGGCGAGCAGGAAGCGCCCCACGGCATACTTGTCGGCGCTGCGGGAGTGGAAGCGGTAGACCGACACCCAGTCGATCCGGTAGTCCTGCTCGCCGATGACCTGGCGAATCCGCTTGTCGAGCGAGCCGTCGGCCTGCGCCTGGGCGAGGTCGAAGTCGGTCGGCACCTGCCAGTCGATCCGGTAGATGCTGTTCGGGCACGGGTGGATGAGGACCTGGCGGCCGGGGTTCCACACCGGGTCGAAGTAGAACCGACGCTCGTGCTCCCAGCCGGGCAGGGTGGCCTCGATGTCGCAGATGAGGAAGGAGTCCTCGAAGGTGCGGCCGGGGAACTCGACGCCGAGCAGCTCACGGATCGGGCCGCCCTTGGAGCCGCAGCACACGATGGCGTACTCACCGGAGACCTCGACCTCGCCGTCGGCGGTACGGCAGCGCACGACGGCCGGTCCCTGCCCGTCGGCACCACCGGAGATGCCCACGACCTCGTGGCCCCACTTCTCCTCGATGAGCGGGGAGGCGGCGATCGCCTCGTCGAGCAGCGCCTCGGTGCGCGACTGGCTGATGTTGACGAAGGGCGGCAGTGGCGACTTGCCCGAGTCGGGGATCGACCAGGCGAAGAGCTCGCCGTCCTGGTAGAAGGTGCGCGCGTCCTTCCAGGTCAGCCCCTCGGTGGCGATCGCCCCGGCCCCGCACGCGTCCCACAGGTCGAGGACGTCGCGCTGCTGGCACAGCGCCTTGCTGCCGATCGGGTCGCGCTCGGGGCGCGCGTCGAGCAGGGTGACCGGGATGCCCCAGCGGGCCAGGCAGAGGGCGGCGCTCTGGCCGACCGGGCCGCTGCCGATGACGAGGACCCGCTGGTCCTGGGGCGGGGTGGAGTTGTCGTTCACGGGAGTTCCTTCGACGTGAGGTGGTGCGGGAGTACTTCTCAGGTGTCTCGTGAGGTATGCCGCGTGGCCCGACTCGACATGCCCCGTGCGCCCCGGCGGCTGGTCGCCGCCGGGGCCGGCTCGGGTCAGGACTGCAGCTGGGCCCAGATCTCCTGGTCGCGCTCGGCGGTCCAGATCGTGGGTCGCTCCACGCCCTGCAGCTCCTCCCACGTCCGGGCGACGTCGAAGGGCAGGGTGTGCTCGAAGATCGGCCAGTGCCCGTAGGTCGGCGACAGCGCCGCGTGGCAGGCGTCGAAGGCGTCCTTGAGGGTGCCGCCCGTGGCCTGGGTGGCCCGGACGTTGTCGATGATCGCGGTGAGGAAGCCACGGGACTGCTCGATGGCGGCGTTGACGGCCTCCTGCCCACGCGGGATCTCGCCACGGCCACCGACCAGCGCCTCGGCGCCCATCGCCTTGACCGCGTCGAGGGTCGTGCTCGACCACTCCTGGTGGAAGGCGTCGCCGGTGTAGAGGGCCGCCTTGGCCTCGACGAGGTCACCGGCGAACATGATCCTGTGCTTGGGCAGCCAGGCGACGATGTCGCCCTCGGTGTGCCCGCGCCCGAGGTACTGCAGGACGAGGTCGCCGCGGTCGCCACCGAGCGGGATGACCATCCGGTCACTGAAGGTGAGGGTGGGCCAGGTGAGCCCCTTGATCCCCTCCGGCTCCTTGAACAGGCGTGGCATCCGACCGAACTCGCTGGCCCAGTCCTGCATGCCGCGCTCCTCGATGAGGAAGCGGGTGCGCTCGTGGGCGATGATCTCGTCGGCCTCGAAGGCCTCCGCGCCGAGGACGCGCACGGCGTGGTAGTGAGACAGGACGAGGTAGCGGACCGGCTTGTCGGTGTGCTCGCGCAGCTTGGCCAGCCAGTCCCGCGCGGCGGCCGGCGTGGCCCGGGCCTCGAAGGCGACGACGAAGTCCTCGCCCTCGATGGCCCCGACGTTCGGGTCACCCTCCGCGGTGAGCGCATAGACGCCGTCGGCGAGCACCTCCAGCGTCTCGGTCTTGGGAGTGAGGTCTGTCGAGGAGGCGAACGGCTTGCTCATCGTGGATCCTTTGTGCTGCAGTCGGTTTCAGTGTTCTCGTGCGGGCGGAGAGGAGGGCGTCGGGACGGGCGCGGCCACGCCGCTTGAGGAGGTGCTCCCACCCCCAAGGTATGCCGCCCGCACTCGCTCGTCGGAGGCGAGGTCGGCCGGCGTGCCCTCGGCGACGACCGAGCCCCGGTCCATGACGAGGACCCGGTCGGCGACCTTGAAGGCGGCGCGGACGTTCTGCTCGACGAGCAGCACGGCCAGGCCGCGGTCGTCGCGCAGGTGGGCCAGCGCGGCGATGATCTCGCCGACGACCTTGGGGGCCAGGCCGAGGCTGGGCTCGTCGAGGATGATGACCGAGGGGTCGCTCATCAGCGCCCGGGCCATGGCGAGCATCTGCTGCTCGCCGCCCGAGAGGGCCCCGGCCGGCAGCCCGATCCGGTCCCGCAGTCGCGGGAAGAGCGCGAGGGCGCCCTCGCGGCGCTCGGCGTAGCCGCCGTCCTTGCGCCGGACGTAGCCGCCGAGGACGAGGTTGTCCTCGACCGACAGGGTGGGGAAGACGAGTCGGTTCTCGGGCACGTGGGCCAGGCCCAGGGCGGCGATCCGCTCGGCACCGGCCGTGGTGATGTCGATGTCACCGAGCCGCACGGTGCCGGCGGTCGGGCGCAGCAGGCCGGAGACCGAGCGCAGGATCGTCGTCTTGCCGGCGCCGTTGGAGCCGACGACGGCGAGCAGCTCGCCGGGGGCGACCGACAGGCTCACCCCACGCAGCACCTGCAGTCGGTCGTAGGCCGCGTCCATCCCGGTGACGGTCAGGCCCATCGGCTGGCGGCTCATCGGGCGCCCTCCTCGACCTGGGTCAGCTCGTCGGCGACCTCCGCCTCGGTGCGCTCCGCAGCCGCCTCGACGGCCTTGGTCGCCTCGTCGTCGGTGCCGAGGTATGCCGCGATGACCGCGGGGTCGTTCTGCACCTCGGCGGGGGTGCCCAGCGCGATGAGCTTGCCGTCGTCGAGGACGGCGACCCGGTCGGCGAGGGCCATGACCGCGGCGACATCGTGCTCGACGAGGACGATCGTCACGCCGGTGTCCTTGACACGGCGCAGCAGCCAGGAGAGGCTGTCGCGCTCGGGGCCGGACAGCCCGGCCATCGGCTCGTCGAGCAGCAGCAGCGACGGCTCGAGGGCCAGCGCGCGGGCCACCTCGACCTGGCGCTGCTTGCCGAAGGCGAGGTCGGCGATCGGGTGGTCGGCGAGCGGGGTGAGCGCCATCGCGTCGACGGCCGCTTGCGCGGCGGCGTCGATGTGCCGCTCCTCGGCCCGGTCGGCCAGCACCATCCCACGCAGCAGGCCCGCCGTGGAGCGCAGGTGCCGGGCGACCTTGACGTTGCCGATCACCGAGGTGCTCTTGAAGGTCTGCAGGTTCTGGAAGGTGCGCGTGGCACCGAGGGCGGCAGCGACGTGCGGCCGCTTGCCGGCGACCTCCTTGCCGTGCAGGACGACCGAGCCCTCGGTCGGGGGCAGCACGCCGGTGATCATGTTGAAGGCCGTCGTCTTGCCGGCGCCGTTGGGCCCGATGAGCGCGACGATCTCGCCCGCGTGGATGTCCAGGTTGAGGTCGTTGAGGGCGGTGACCCCGCCGTAGCGCTTGGTCAGCCCGCGGATCTGCAGGATCGTCGTGCCCGGCGGCTCGTGGTCGGAGCGGGCCAGCACCTGCAGCGACTCGTCGAGCAGCGCGCGCTGCTCGTCGCGGCTCACCTCGTGCTCGTGCTGGCCGGGCATCGTCGGGTTGGGCGTCATCCGCCTGCGCAGGCGCTGCCACAGCTGGGCCAGGCCACCGGGCATGAGGATGATGACGAGGACGAGCACGACGCCGAAGCCGATGAGCGAGACCTCGCCCTTGGCCCCCGGGATGAGCTGCGGGATGACGGTGCGCAGGCCCTCGTCGAGCAGGGTGACCCCGACCGCGCCGGTGACCGCGCCCCAGACCGTGCCCAGCCCACCGAGCACGACCATGAGCAGCAGTCGCACGGACACCTCGAAGTGCGAGGCGGCCGGGTTGACGATCGACAGGTAGTGCGCGTAGAACACGCCGGCCAGGCCGGCATACCCGGCGGACAGCACGAAGACCCGCAGCCGCAGCGCGAAGGTGTCGACGCCGAGGCACTCGGCTGCGACCTCGGAGTCGTTGACCGCCGAGAGCGCCCGGCCGGTGCGGCTGTGCACGAGGTTGACCGCGAGCCACAGGCCGATGACGACGACCGGGGTGAGCAGCCAGAAGGCCTCCTCGGCGGTGTCGTAGGTGCGCCCGCCGAGCTCGATGCTCGGGATGCCGAAGATGCCCGACGTGGCCCCGAGCGCCTCCGACTCGGTGACGATGACCGTGACGATGATGCCGAGGCCGAGGGTGGCCAGGGCCAGGAAGTGCCCGCGCAGCCGCAGCAGCGGCAGGCCGACGAGCAGCGCCACGATCATCGCCGCGACGACCGAGATCGGCGCGGCGAGCAGGAACGGCAGGTTGGCCTTGGTGACGAGCACCGCCTGGGTGTACGCGCCGACGGCGAGGAAGGCCGCGTGCCCGAGGCTGACCTGGCCGGCCAGCCCCATGAGCAGGGACAGGCCGATGGCGGCGAGCCCGTAGATGAGCGCGTAGACACCGACGTCGACCGCGGCGTGCGGGGCCCACAGCGGGAAGCTGGCCAGCACGACGAGCAGCGCCACGAAGGGCAGCTGCCGCTTGAGCACGGGGTTCATACCCGCACCGCCGTGGGCTTGCCGGCCAGGCCGTGCGGCTTGAAGAGCAGCACGAGCACGAGCACGACGAAGGCAACCGCGTCGCGATAGCCGGAGGACAGGTAGCCGGCGACGAGGTTCTCGAGGATGCCCAGGCCCAGGCCGCCGAGCATGGCGACCCGCAGCGAGGTGAGCCCGCCGAGGGTGGCTGCGACGAAGCCCTTGAGCCCGAGGGTGAGGCCACTGGTCCACGACGAGAGGTAGATCGGGCTGCCGACCACTCCCGCCACCGCGCCGACGAGCCCGGCGATGGCGAAGGCGACGACCGTCGCGGTCCGCGGCGAGATGCCGACGAGGCGAGCCGCCACGGGCTGCTCGGCGCAGGCCCGCAGCGACTTGCCCCGGACGGTGTGCTCGTAGAACCAGATGACGGCATAGCCGACGACGGCGGAGATGCCGAGGATCCACAGCTCCTGGCTGCGGATGCTCACCCCACCGAGGAAGAAGTCCGAGCCTGGGAAGTTCGGCAGGCTCTTGGCCTCCGGACCCCAGAGCAGGAGCATGACCGCCTTCACCGCGGTGGACACACCGAGGGTGAGGATGATCGACGTCAGGGGCGTCATGTGCTTGATCGGCGCGATCGTGAGTCGCTCGAGCAGGACGGCGAAGCCCATGACGAGGGGGACGACGATCACGGCGGCGACGAGCAGCGGCAGGCCCGCGGCCACGGCGCTCACGGCCGCCAACCCGGCCAGGGCGGCATACTCGCCCTGGACCAGGTTGACGATCTCGCGCACCGAGAAGATGGCGACGAAGCCGAGCGCCACCAACACGTAGACGGCCCCCTGCGCCAGCCCGGCGAAGACCAGCTGGAGAAGGTCGGTCATCGGTGGATCAGCCCGCGAGCTTCCAGGCCTTGTTGTCCACCGTCACCATGACCAGGGCGTCCTTGGTCAGGCCCGAGTGGTCGGTCGGGGTCATCGTGAAGACGCCGCTGACGCCCGGCCACTTGCTGGTCTGCTCGATGGCGTCGCGCAGCTTGACCTTGTCGGTGCCGGCCTTCTTGAGCGACTCGACGGCGATCATGAAGCCGTCGTAGGCGTGCCCGGCGAAGGTCGACGGGTTGGCGTTGTACTTGGCCTTGAAGTCGGCGATGAACTTCGTGACGACCGGCTTCTGCGGGTCGTCGGCCTTGAGCTGGTCGGCGACGAGCATGCGGCCGAGGGGGGCGAGGACGCCGTTGGCCGACTCGGACGCGGTGTCGAGGAAGGCCTGGTTGCCGATGCCGTGCGACTGGTAGATCGGCACGGTGACGCCGAGCTGCTTGGCGGCCTTCTGGCCCAGGCCGGCGGCCGGCGGGATGCCCCAGATGAGCACCGCCTCGGGGTTGGCCGAGCGCAGGTTGGTGATCTGCGAGGTGAAGTCGGTGGCGTCAGGGGCGAACTTCTCGACCTTGACGACCTCGATGCCGGCAGCCTTGCCCACCTCGGCGAGCATCTCCGGGATGCCCTCGCCGAAGCCGGAGGCGTCGCGGGCGACGGCGACCTTCTTGATGTTCTTGGCCTTCATGTCGTCGACCATCTTCTCGAGCACCACCCGGTCGTTCTGGGCGGTCTTGAAGACCCACTTGGAGCCGTCGACGATCTTGGCGTTCGCCGCGAGCGAGATCATCGGGATCTCGGCCTTCTCGGCGATCGGGCGCATGGCCAGGCTCGGCCCGGTCCGGGAGGCACCGAGGAGGATGTCGACCTTCTCGGTGTTGATCAGCTTGTTGGTGGCCGTCGCGGCCACGTCCTCCTTGGACTGGTTGTCCTCGACGAAGAGCTTGACCTTGCGACCGTTGATGCCGCCGGCCGCGTTGACCTGCTCGGCGAGCATCTCGATGGTCTGCCGCTCCGGGACGCCGAGGCTCGCGCCGGCGCCGGTGATGTCGAGGACGACACCGATCTTGATGTCGCCTGCCGCGGCGCTGCCGCCGCCGCCGCCGGTCGCGCCGGGCGTCGTGCTGCCGCCCTTGTTCTCGGCGCAGGCGGCCAGCGACGTGGTGGCGAGTCCGAGTGCCAGTCCGAGCGAGATCATTCGCATGCGCCGCTGCATGTCGCCTCCTGAAGGCTGTTGTCGATCTTGTCTGCCGACGACGACGCCTCTCCTGCGCCGCCGCGTGGTTCCCGATGATCCCGCTCTCGCGCAACGGCCTCGGACGGCGTATCGTTCGTCCTGGCTCCGACGTTCTATTATCGGACACCGTTGTTCGATATGGGAGTCACGCCACTCTAGAGCGAGGCAGGTGACATGGCAACGCTTGTCACGGAATCGAGACCTGGCACGTCTCCCCCGTCTCAGACCCTGGACCGGGGGCTGCGGGTGCTCGAGCACGTCGCCGAGGCGACGCATCCGCTCACCGTGGCCGAGGTGGCCCGCGAGGTGGGGATGCACCGGTCGATCGCCTATCGGATGTTGCGCACCCTCGCCGAGCACGGGCTGCTCACCCGCGACGAGCAGGGCCGCTATCAGCCGGGCGCCGGGCTGGCCGTTCTCGCCGGCCGGTTCACCCCGACGCTACGCGCGCTCGCCGGCCCACACCTGTTGCGCCTGGCGGTCGCGACCGACAAGACGGCCTTCCTCGTCGTGCGCCATCACGACGAGGCGGTGACCGTCGAGGTCGTCGAGCCGCCCGCGGCCGCCGCCCACGTGAGCTATCGGCCCGGGCTGCGCCATCCCGTCGACCGCGGGGCGCCCGGCATCGCGCTGCTTGCAGGAGAGGCACCACTGCCCGGTGAGCGCCCGGAGGTGGCCGAGGCCCGCGCCCGGGGGTGGGGGATGAGCACGAGCGAGGTCATCGAGGGCTTCCGGGCCGTCGCCGCCCCGGTCATCGACGCCCGCGGGGTATGCCGCGC
Source organism: Dermatophilaceae bacterium (assembly GCA_035448065.1). Classification (GTDB taxonomy): domain Bacteria; phylum Actinomycetota; class Actinomycetes; order Actinomycetales; family Dermatophilaceae; genus Phosphoribacter. Next base: position 11,731 of record DAOTIG010000011.1, on the reverse strand, counting down.
CGCCATCGCCGTCGTCTTCGCCGGCGACGGTGCGCTGGAGGCAGTCGCGGCTCCGGTCGTCGCCGAGGCGCAGGCGCTCGCTGCCGAGCTCTGAGCGCTCAGCGTCCGGGCAGCCGGTCGCCGACCTTGTCCTTGGCGGTGGCCAGCAGATCCTCGGTGCGCTCGCGGGTGGCCTCGGCCACGGTCTCGGTGCGCTCCTTGACCCGGGCCACGACGTCCTCACCGTGGGCGGTGAGCACCTCACGGCCCTCGCGGCGCGCCGGGACGGCGACGAGCAGCACCACGGCGATGCCGATGGCGAGCAGGACGAGCATGGCGAGGACGACCGGACCCATGCCTCCAGGGTCTCACACCTTCGGGGTCACACCGGTGAGGCGGCCACGTCCCGCATCCGCTGGGACACGACCGTCGTCACCCCGTCACCGCGCATCGTCACGCCGTAGAGGGCGTCGGCGATCTCCATCGTCTTCTTCTGGTGGGTGATGACGATGAGCTGGCTGGAGTCGCGCAGCTCCTCGAAGAGCGTGATGAGCCGGCCCAGGTTGGCGTCGTCGAGAGCCGCCTCGACCTCGTCCATGATGTAGAAGGGGCTGGGCCGGGCCTTGAAGATGGCGACGAGCAGCGCCACGGCCACCAGCGAGCGCTCGCCACCGGACAGCAGCGACAGCCGCTTGATCTTCTTGCCCGGCGGCCGGGCCTCGACCTCGAGGCCGGTGGTGAGCAGGTGGTCGGGGTCGGTGAGGGTGAGCCGCCCCTCGCCACCGGGGAAGAGCCGCGCGAAGACCTGCTCGAACTGCACGGCCGTGTCGGCGAAGGCCTCGGCGAAGGCCTGCTGGACCCGCTCGTCGACCTCGCGGACGATGTCGAGCAGGTCGCGCTTGCTCGCCTTGAGGTCCTCGAGCTGGGTGGTGAGGAAGGTATGCCGCTCCTCGAGGGCGGCATACTCCTCGAGCGCGAGCGGGTTGACCCGCCCGAGCGCCGAGAGCTTGCGCTCGGCGCTGCGCAGCCGCTTCTCCTGGACCTCGCGCTCGTAGGGCGCCGGCTCGGGCAGCTCGTCGTCGGGCCGGTCGGGGTCCGGCGTCGCGGGCACCGGCTGGTGCGGGCCGAACTCGGCGACGAGGGTCTCGGGGTCGATGCCGAGCTCGTCGACGGCGCGCGTCTGCAGGGTCTCGATCCGCAGCCGCTGTTGGGCGCGGGCCACCTCGTCGCGGTGGACCGAGTCGGTGAGCTCGCGCAGCTGCTCCTGCAGCCCGCCGAGCTCGCGGCGGACCTGGGCCAGCGCAGCCTCGCGGGTCGCCCGGGCCGACTCGCCGGCCTGGCGCAGCTCGTCGGCTCGGCTCGCGCTGGCGCGTAGCCGGGTCAGCGCGTATGCCGCGCCCGCTCGCACCGCGGTCGCGACGGTGGCCTCGCGGGCCCGCCGCTCACGGCGGGCGGCCTCGCGCTGGCGGGCGGCGAGCTCGGCGGTGGCCGCCGCGTCCAGCGCCTCGGCCCGGTCGTGCAAGGCCCGGGCCCGCTCCTCGCGGGTGCGCAGGGTGAGCCGGACCTCGGTCTCGTGGGCCCGGGCGGCGGTGGCCGCCGCGTCGAGCTCGTCGCGGGTCGTCGGGTCGGGGTCGGCGTCGTCGGCGTGCGCGGTGGCCTGGGCGGCGGCCAGCCGCTCGGTGAGCTCGGTGTGCGCGGCTCGGTCGGCCTCGAGCGCGGCCAGCGCGGTCGCGATGGCCCGCTCGGTGCGCTCGGCCTCGGCCTTCGCGGTGCGCACGGCGGCGCCGAGGCCGCCGAGCTGCTCGCCGACCGCGGCCATCCGGGCATCGGAGTCGTGCAGCCGGTCGAGGGCGGCCTCGGCCTGCTCGGTGGCAGCGCGAAGCTGCTCGTCGAGCCCGGCGAGGGCGAAGCGTGCCTGGTCGGCGGCCTGGGTCGCCGTCGTCGCCTGGGCGCGGGCCTCGTCGAGCGCGGCCTGGATCTCCAGCAGGCTCGGTGCGGCTCCGCTGCCGCCGCGGACCCACCCGGGGGCGAAGACGTCGCCCTCGGGGGTGACCGCGGTGATCCCCTCGCCGGCCAACCGGCCGGCGGTCTCGGGGTCGCCGACGAGGGCCACCCGGTCGAGCAGCTGCTCGACCGCCGGGCGCAGCTCCGCCGGGCAGGACACCACGTCCCTGGCCCAGCTCGACCCGGCCGGCAACGCCGGCCAGTCGCTCGGGTCGGCCGGTCGGGCGGTCGCGCCGACGAGCAGGCCGGCCCGGCCGGCGTCGTCGGCACGCAGGGCGGCGACCTGGCGGGCGGCCTCGTGCGCGGAGGTCACGGCGACGGCGTCGGCGGCCCAGCCGAGAGCTGCCGCGACGGCGGCCTCGTGGCCGGGCCGAACCGTCACCAGGGCGGACACCGAGCCGAGCACCCCCGGCGCCCCGTCGGCCCCGGGGCCGGCGGCGGCGAGCACGGCGGCCGCACCGTCCTTGCGGGTGAGCGAGAGCTCGAGCGCGTCGGCGCGGGCGGTGGCGGACTGCCGGTCGCGATCGGCGGTGCGCTGCTGCTCACGCAGCGTCTCGGCCTGCTGCTGCAGCGCGTCGACGACCGCGGCCGCCTGCTCGTAGGCCGCGTCGAGCCCCTCCTCGCCCTCCTCGTCGACGGCGATGCCGGCCTCGAGCTCGGCGAACTGCCGCTCGGCTGCCGCGGCGCGCGCTTGGGCGGCCGCGACGCTCTCGCGGAGCCGGCCGATCTCGGCCTCCCCCGCCTCGACCCGCGAGGCGCGCGCGGCCACCTGGCCGGCGAGCGTCGCGAGGCCCTCGCGGCGGTCGGCCGCCGCGCGGACGAGCGCGGCGAGTCGCTGCTGCTCCGCGGCATACCGGCTCTCGGCCTCGGACCGGGCGGCGACCGCCTCGGTGAGCGCGCTCGATGCGGTGGCGATCTCGGCGAGCAGCTCCTCGTGCTGGGCCCGCAGCTCGGCGGCCTGGGCGCGCAGCTGCTCGGGGTCACGGGTCGGGCCGCTGCCACCCGGCCCGGTGGCAGCCGCCTCGTCGTCGGCGAGCAGCCGCACCCGCTCGCCGGCGAGCGTGGCGACACCGGTGAGTCGCTCGACGAGCCGGCTCAGCGCGAACCAGCGCTCCTGCGCGGCGGCGAGCTCGGGACGAGCCTCCTCGACCTCGGTCTCCAGCTCGACCAGCCGGCGCCCCAGGCCGGCGAGCTCCTGCTCGACCTCGGTGCGCCGGGCAATCAGGGCGGTCTCGTCCGCGACCTCCTGCTCGAGGGTCGAGGTGAGCTGGACGAGGTCGTCGGCGATGAGCCGCAGTCGGGCATCGCGCACCTCGGCCTGGATGACGCCGGCCCTGCGGGCGGTCTCGGCCTGCCGGGCCAGCGGCCCGAGCTGGCGGCGGATCTCGGTCGTGAGGTCCTGCACCCGGGTGAGGTTGCCCTCCATCGCCTCGAGCTTGCGCAGCGCGCGCTCCTTGCGCTTGCGGTGCTTGAGGACGCCGGCGGCCTCCTCGATGAAGCCGCGGCGCTCCTCGGGGGTCGCCCGCAACACGGTGTCGAGCTGCCCCTGCCCGACGATGACGTGCATCTCGCGGCCGATGCCGCTGTCGGACAGCAGCTCCTGCACGTCGAGCAGGCGGCAGGCGGTGCCGTTGATGGCGTACTCCGAGCCGCCGTTGCGGAACATCGTCCGGCTGATCGTCACCTCGGTGTAGTCGATCGGCAGCGCCCCGTCGGTGTTGTCGATGGTGAGCGCCACCTCGGCCCGCCCGAGCGGGGCCCGGCCGGCCGTGCCGGCGAAGATGACGTCCTCCATCTTCCCGCCGCGCAGGCTCTTGGCGCCCTGCTCCCCCATCACCCAGGCGAGGGCGTCGACGACGTTGGACTTGCCCGAGCCGTTGGGGCCCACGATGCACGTGATGCCCGGCTCGAGGCGCAGGGTCGTGGCCGAGGCGAAGGACTTGAAGCCCTTGAGGGTGAGGCTCTTGACGTACACGGGTGCGGTGGGGGCTTCCTCGCCGAGGACAGGACCCGCCAAGGCTACCTGCCAGCCGCCGTGCCGAGCGCCGTCGACGTGCGCACACGCCGTCAGCGGCGCGCTGCTGCTCCTGCCCCGCGGGTGTCGCTCTCGTCCTGACTGACGAGCACGCGGGCCACTCCGAAGAGGAGGATGCCGTAGGCCACGCTGAGGAAGCCCATCCATTGCTCGTCGAGCAGCCGGAACAGCTGGACGACGAGGACCTGGACGAGCATCGACAGCTCGAACCAGCGCAGCGATCGGCGCCGCCAGACGTGCTCGGGCGACCGGTCCCAGCGGGCCCTCAGCCACATCCCGGTCGCCAGCACCGCAAGCAGCAGTGCGGCACCCGCCGAGGCGACATAGAGCCAGTCCCGGACGGTCCGCTCCACCCCCTGGACGACCACGGCGTCGAGGAGCGCGCTCACGGCATACCCGAGGATGAGCAGGCCGGCGAAGCGGCGCAGCACCGACCAGCGGGGCAGGGCGGCGAGGCCGCGGCGGGCCGCGGCATACCAGCGGGCGACCCAGGAGGTGGCATCGGGCGTCACCGGCAGGCTCTGCAGCAGCCCACGCAGCTCGGCGGCGAGCGGCTCGTCGACCGACACCCCGTCGAGGAGCTCGAGCGCGCGGGCCCGCTCCGAGGCGTCGAGGTCGTGGGCCGCCGACTCCTTGAGCAGCTCGACCGCGTTGACGACGCGCTCCCGGTCGCTGAACGGCTGCCGCTCGACGAGCAGCTGGACGCCGACGAACATCGCGACGAAGGTGACGTAGAGGATCGCCGCGACCGGGGAGTAGAAGTAGTCGTTGTCGCCGGTGACGAACTTGCCGACCTCGTCGATGGCCAGGCCGAAGCCGAGTCCCCCGACGATCGTCGCGACCGACGTCGCGGTGCGGCTGACGAAGAGGATGATCATCAGATGCGCGACGAGCATGCCGAGCACGCCCCAGAGGATGTGCGCGAGGTGCAGTCCGCCCGGGGAGATCTGCGGGAAGCCGGTGGCGACGAGGAAGGTCCGGGTGATGGCGATCGAGGCCACCGCGCTGACGAAGAACCACTCGAAGCGCTCGGCCCCCGACGCGTCCCGCAGCGGCAGATGCCGGCGCACCTGCTCCGGGTCAGGCCTCATCGGCACTGCCGACCGCGGCTCCCTCGGCGATGATCCCGTGGTTGCGGATGACCTCGGCGATGATGAAGCCGAGCACCTTCTCGGCGAAGACGGGGTCCAGGCCGGCGTCGCTGGCGAGCACCCGCAAACGGGCCAGCTGCTGCTCCTCGCGCACCGGATCGGCGGCCGGCAGCCCCAGCTCGTGCTTGAGGTGGCCGACGCGCTGGGTGCATCGGAAGCGCTCGGCGAGCAGGTGCACGAGTGCCGCGTCGAGGTTGTCGATGCTGGCCCGCAGGGCGGACAGCTCGGGTGGCACGCTCACGACTGGAGAGTATGCCGCGGCCCCGCGGCATACCGACACCGGCTCAGCCCGTGGGCATCCCGCAATGCCCCCGCGGCAGCCCGTCAGGCAGCGGTGAAGCGGAGCAGGCCGACCTGCGGCTCGGCGATCTCGACCGTGTGGTCGAGGATCGTGCCCGGCCGCCAGGTCGTCGTCGGCGTCTCGAGCAGCCGGCGGTAGAAGGTCTCGATGGCGTCGGCCTGACCCTGCACCAGGATCTCGACCTCGGTGTACCGGCGGTTGCAGGCGTGCCCGACCAATCCGAGGGAGCGTGCATTCCGCTCGGCCCACCACAGCAGGCCGGTGTCCTGGACATTCCCCCGAACGGTGAAGATCACTCGTTCGTCCATGTGGATGAGGGTAGGGGGACGTTCGGCTCTCGGACAGACGGTCAGTCATTTCCTGGCCGAACGGACGATGTCGCCTCCTCCGTTCGGCTGAGGTCGCCCGAGAGCGCGCTGCGAGAGGGTGCCCCACCGCGCTGGCACGTGGACTCATCGCGGGCGTGCGGGTCAGCGCTCGCGGAAGCCGGTGAGGCCGTCGATCGGAGCAGCGTACTGACAGACGGCGCCGGTCACCCGGCCCGGGCGACGGGAAGTCGAGGGCTGGTCCTGCAGCAGCCGCACCAGCGTGTCGACGGCGGCCGGCGGGCCTTGGGCGAGCACCTCGACCCGCCCGTCGTCGAGGTTGCGCGCGTGTCCGACGAGGCCGAGCTCGAGCGCACGTGAGCGGGTCCACCAGCGGAAGCCGACGCCCTGGACGTGCCCGCGGACGAAGACGGTCACCCGCTCGAGGTCGGGACGGCCTGAGTCCCGACTCTCGGGATCGCTCATTGAGCCAGCCACGCGGCATACGAGTCGAAGGTGTAGGGCCGGCCGAGGAAGTCGGCGACCAGGTCGGCGGCGTCCTTGCTGCCGCCCGGCGCGAGCACCCGGTCGCGGTAGCGGCCGGCGACCACCGGGTCGAACATCGCGTCGCGGTCGAACGCCGAGAACATGTCCTTGGCGATGACCAGGCTCCACATGTAGGTGTAGTAGCCGCTCGTGTAGCCCTCGAGGTGGCCGAAGGAGCACGGCATGTGGGTGCCGGGGATGTAGGGGAACAGCGAGTATGCCGCCTGCAGCTCGGCCGTGCGCGCGGTGATGTCGGCCGGCTGCTCGGTGTGGAAGTAGTAGGACATCGCGGCGTAGAACATCTGGGTGCGGGCGAGGTAGCCCTTGCCGAAGTCGTCGGCGCGGCGCATCTTGGCGACGAGCTCGGCCGGGATCGGCTCGCCGGCGGCGTTGGTGGCGAAGGTCTGCAGGATGTCGGCGTCCCAGGCCCACTCCTCGAGCATCTGGCTCGGCGCCTCGACGAAGTCCCACTCGGTCGCCACCCCGCTGAACCGCGCCCAGGTCTGCTGACCGCCCACGACGTGGTGGACGAGGTGGCCGAACTCGTGGAAGAGGGTGACGACGTGGTCGTGCTCCATGAGACCACGGTTGAAGTTGCAGACGAGCACACCTTCGGGGACCTGCCGGCCGGTGACCCCGGTGACCAGGTCGAACTGGGCGGCGTGCTTGTACTTGCCCTCGCGCGGGTGCAGGTCGAGGTAGATCCGGCCGAGCCGCTCGGCCGGGTCGGCGCTGTTGGCAGGCAGCACGTCGTATGCCGCGACCTCCTCGTGCCACAGCACGGCGTCCGGGGCAGGCTCGTAGCGCAGGCCGAAGAGCCGGCCGGTTACCTCGAGCAGGCCGGCCCGGACCTTGCCGAAGTCGAAGTAGGTGCGCACGAGCTGGGCGTCGACCTCAAGCTGCTCCTTGCTCACCAGCTCGGCGTAGTAGGCGAGGTCGGCGGTGTCGATCGTCGTCGCGTCGGGGCGGTCCTGGCGCAGGCGGTCGAGCACGACCTGACGGTCGCGCTGACCGGACTCGAGCGCGGCGGCGGCGATCCGGTCGATGAACTCGGGGATCGCGGCCCCCGTGCCGATCATCTTGACCTCGGCGTCGTAGTCGGCCCAGGTGGCGTAGCCGAGCAGGCCGGCGAGCTCCTGGCGCAGCGCGAACATCTCCTGCAGCAGCGGGTCGTTCTTCGGCCAGCCGACCGTCTGGCAGGCGATGGTCAGCTCGCGCCGGGCCTGGGCGTCGGCGCAGAACTGGCGGAAGGGAACCGAGTCGGGGTAGTCGCTGGTGACGGTGACCAGCCCGTCGGCCCCGGCCGGGTGGGCGTCGATCCAGTCCTGCGGCATCCCCGCGAGCCGGTCGGGGGTCACGGTGATCGAGCGGACGTCGCCGCGGATGTTCTTGGAGAAGTCCTGGCCGACGACGGTGAGCCGCTCGTTGATGTCGCGGATCCGGTTGCGGGTGGCCTCGTCTCGGTCGACGCCGCTGCGCCGGAAGTCCCTCAGCACCTTCTCGAGCAGCCGGGTCGCCTGCGCGTCGAGGCCGGCCGGGTCGAGGGCCGCGAAGACGTCGTAGAGGTCGCGGTCCAGCCCGAGCTCGGTGGACAGCCGCTGGACGTCCTGGATCGCCGCGTCGCCGCGCTCGCGCACGGCCTCGAGCGGATGCACCTCGCTGAACAGGCTGGCCGGCGAGGCGACCGAGCCCATCGCGATGTCGACCTCGTTCCAGGCGTGCAGGGCGGCCAGGGCGTCGCCGGGCGGGTCGGCCTTGAGGTCGGCGACGAGCTGACGAGCGCGGGCCAACCCGGTCTCGGCGCGCTCGGCCAGCCAGCTCTCGGCGGCCTCGGGGCTGGGCAGGGTCACGGGTGCGGGGGCGCTTGTGGCGCGCTGCGGCTCGGTCACCCGAGCACTCTACGGCCGGCGGTGGCTCGGTCGCCGTAGATATAGGTAGACTTATGGTCAGGAGGCAAGATGAAGACGATCACCGTGGGGCAGTTGCGACAGAATCCGACCGCGATGCTCGCCGAGGTCGAGGGCGGCGCGACCTATCGCGTCACTCGACACAACCGAGAGATCGCCCGCATCGTCCCGCGGCCGCACGACGTCGAGCTCATCCCGCCGAAGCGCCGGAGCGGCTCCCACCTGGCCGCCCTGGCCCGCCACGAGCTGCGGACCGCGGCCTCGATCGAGGATCTGCTCGCCGACGAGCGCGACCGGTGACCGTCTTCTATCTCGACACCTCGGTGGCCGTGCGCGCCCTGTTCGGCCACTCCCCGGCCGCGGCGTCCTGGATCGACCGCACGACCGCGGATGACCAGCATCTCGTGGTCTCCTCCCGAGTCCTCCGCACCGAGCTCACCCGGGTGCTGCGGCGCGAGGGTCTGCCGGTGAGCCGGCGCGACGAGATCCTCGACGTGCTGGCCCTCGTCCCGGTGACGGAAGGGGTGCTCGCGGCCGCCGAGGCGATCGAGCGACACGTCAAGACCCTCGACGCCATTCACCTCGGGTCGGTGATCGCCGCCGGCCTGGATGCGACCATCGTCAGCCACGACGCAGGCCTGATCGCCGCGGCCACCGCGCTCGGCTATCCCACGCTCGACCCCGTCGAGGAGTCCTGAGCAGGGCCACGTTGATCGTCGTCTGCGTGGTCGTGCAGCCAAGCACGCTCGATCCGTCGGCCCACCGACTCGATCGACACCGCGTCGGCGTGTCTGAGCGTCGCGGTCATCGACCGCGCGGGGCCGGCTGGCAGCGCGGGCACGAGTAGGACGAGCGGTTCATGAAGTGCTCGCGCCGGATCGGCGTGCCGCACCGGCGGCACGGCATACCGGATTGTCCGTATGCCGCGAGCGACCGGTCGAAGTAGCCGCTCGCGCCGTTGACGTTGACGTAGAGCGCGTCGAAGCTCGTGCCGCCCTGCCCCAGCGCGTCGGTCATCACCTCGCGGGCATGCGTGAGCAGCCGGTCGAGCGCCGGCTTGGTGAGCAGGTCGGAGCGCCGCTCGGCGTGGATGCCGGCCCGCCAGAGCGCCTCGTCGGCATAGATGTTGCCGATGCCGGAGACGACGGTCTGGTCGAGCAACCCCCGCTTGATGCCGCTGGCCCGCCGCTTGAGTCGGCGCACGACGGCCGCCTGGTCGTAGGCACCCTCGAAGGGATCAGGGGCGATGTGCCGGATCGACTCCGGGATCCCCGCGTCGTCGAGGTCGGCCAGCGCCATCCCTCCGAAGGTGCGCTGGTCGACGAAGCGCAGCTCCGGGCCGTCGTCGGCGAACCGCCAGCGCGCGTGCAGGTGTCGCTCGTCCGGGGCGTCGGGCGGTTGGACGAGCAGCTGACCGCTCATCCCGAGGTGCAGCAGCAGGGCCTGTCGCTGGTCGGCATCGTCGGCCACCACGAGCCAGAGGTACTTGCCGCGCCGCCGCGCGTCGACGACCGAGGTATGCCGCGTGCGCGCGACGAGGTCGTCAGGTCCGGGCAGGTGCCGGCGGGCTACCCGCGCCCCGCGGATCTCGACGTCCGCGATCCGGCGGCCGACGACGTGCTCGGCGAGCCCCCGTCGGACGGTCTCGACCTCGGGCAGCTCCGGCACGTCAGCAGACGCACTTGGGCTCGCTGGGGCCGTTCGCCTGCTCGGGCAGCTCGATGCCGGCTGCGGCGGCGGCAGACCGCTCCTTGCGCGCCGAGAGCTCGACCCAGGCCTGCTCGGCGGCCGCCTGCTCGGCCTCCTTCTTGCTGCGGCCGCAGCCCCCGCCGAGGTCCTCGTCGCCGACCGTGACGGTGGCGGTGAAGATCTTCTCGTGGTCCGGCCCGCTCTCGGCGAGCCGGTATTCGGGCGCACCGAGGGGCAACGAGGAGCACAGCTCCTGCAGGCTGGTCTTCCAGTCCAGGCCGGCGCCGAGCCGAGCCGCGGCTGCGAGCAGCGGGTCGAAGAGGTGGTGCACCAGGACCTGGGCAGCCGGCAGGCCGCCGCAGAGATAGACGGTGCCGATCAGCGCCTCAAGAGTGTCGGCGAGGATGGACGCCTTGTCCCGGCCGCCCGTCGTCTCCTCACCGCGCCCGAGGCGCACGTAGGTGCCGAGCTCGACGGTGCGGGCGACGTCGGCGAGGGCGCGCATGTTGACCACCGAGGCGCGCAGCTTGGCGAGCTGGCCCTCGGGCAGGTCCGGGTGCGCGGCATAGAGGATGTCGGTGATGACGACTCCGAGCACCGAGTCGCCGAGGAACTCGAGCCGCTCGTTGTTGGGCAGCCCCCCGTGCTCATAGGCGTAGGAGCGGTGGGTGAGGGCGCGCAGCAGCAGCTCCTCATCGCACGGCGCACCTACCACCTCGGAGAGGTAGTCGTGCAGCCCGTCGACGGGACGCTCCTTGACCGAGCCCGGCGACCCCATGGGGTGGGGCTCAGCCCTGGTGCTCGGACCGCTCGGCGGTCGCGTAGTGCCGCCCCTGGTAGGTCCCGCAGGACTTGCAGGCCTGGTGGCGGACGGTCGGCTGCGAGCACTGCGGGCAGCTGCTCAGCGCGACCGGCGTCGCCTTCCAGTTGGCGCGGCGGGAGCGGGTGTTGGAGCGCGACATCTTCCGCTTCGGGACGGCCACGTCAGTTCCTTGTCTCTTCAGGCGAATCCGGCTGGTCCGGCGTCAGCAAGGTGCTGAGCGCCGCCCACCTCGGGTCGGTCACGTCGTGCCGGTGCTCCGGGTCGTCGGCCAGGGCGGCTCCGCAGTCGGAGCACAGACCCGGGCAGTCGGCACGGCATACCGGCTGGAACGGCAGTGCAGGCACCACCGTGTCCCGGAGCACGGGCTGCAGGTCGATCAGATCGTCCTGCAGGACGTGCACCTCGGTCTCGTCCGACTCGGCGCCCACCTCGTGGTGGTGCGCCGCCCGGTCGGCGTAGGCGAACAGCTCCTGGAAGCTCGCCTCCACAGGGAGGCTCACCGGCTCCAGGCACCGCACGCAGGCGCCGTTGGCGGTGGCGCTGACCGCACCGGTGACCAGAACCCCCTCGGTGACCGACTCGAGCCGCACCTCCAGGTGCAGCGGTGAGCCGACCGGCACCGCGATGATGTCGGTGCCGAGCTCCTCCGGGGCCTCGACCGCACGCTCGACCTGCTGCATCGACCCGGGCTGACGACGCAGGTCCCGGGTGTCCAGGACGAGCGGCGAGCGCGGTGAGAGACGTGGCATGGTCGTGTGTGTGGTGGTTCGAGGTGCGGCCCGCGCCCGGACGGACGAAGACCGACGTCCCAGCCTACCGGAGCACGCGGGTGGTGCCCAAATGGGCCTCAGCGAGGCATGCGCGCGCGCAACGCCTCGAGCACGACCGGCGGCACCAGCCCGGTGATGTCGCCACCGAGCGAGTGCACCTCCTTGACGAGGCTGCTCGACACGTGCTCGAAGGCCGGATCGCCCGGCAGGAACAGCGTCTC
>DAOTIG010000010.1:38192-38528 GCA_035448065.1 Dermatophilaceae bacterium | reverse complement strand
TCTCGCTGCTGCCCGGCAAGGACGGCCTGCTGCACATCTCCGAGGTGCGCAAGCTCGTCGGCGGCAAGCGGATCGACAACGTCGAGGACGTCCTCAAGATCGGCCAGAAGGTGCAGGTCGAGCTCAAGGAGATCGACCCGCGCGGCAAGCTCTCGCTCGCCGCGGTCCTGCCCGAGGGCGAGGGCACCACGTCCGAGGCTGCGCAGGCCCCGGCCGACGCCTGACCCACCCCACGCGCGAGGTGACTCGCGAGTGAGCGCCAGCGGCGCGGCATACCGACTCGGTATGCCGCGCCGCTTGCGTTGCGGGGGAGGTCCGGGCGGGCAGGTCGCGCGA
>DAOTIG010000010.1:3623-38092 GCA_035448065.1 Dermatophilaceae bacterium | reverse complement strand
GTGGTGACCTGGCCGGTGATCTGGCGGATGTGGGGCGGACGGCTCGCGCGAGTGGTGCCGTGTCCGGTGATGTGGGGGGCGTCGGGGCGGATAGGTCGCGCGAGTGGTGACCTGGCCGGTGATCTGGCGGATGTGGGGCGGACGGCTCGCGCGAGTGGGGACCCGTTCGCTGGACAGCTGCCTCAGTAGCCGGTGCGGCCGTCGATCGCCTCGCGCAGCAGGTCGAGGTGGCCGAGGTGGCGGGCGTACTCCTCGATGAGATGGGTGTAGATCCACCGGAGGTTGACCTGCTGGCCGCGGCGCAGGCCGGCGACCGGGACGTCGAGGTCGGTGAGCGCCGCCAGGTTGGCTCGGTTGGTCTCGAGCTCGGTCCGGTATGCCGCGACGTCGGCCGCCGCCGTCGCTGCGCTCGCCTGGGTGAAGTCGCCGTCCGGGTCCTCGCGTGAGCTGTAGAGGTCGGGGGAGTCCTCGCCGAGTGCGACGTCGGTGAGCCAGTAGCGCTCGACCTCGGTGAGGTGGCGGACCAGCCCGATCGGGGAGAGGGCCGACGGGGGGATCGAGCGCTGGGCGAGCTGCTCGGCGGTGAGGCCGGCGATCTTGCGCAAGACGCTCTCCCGATAGACCTCGAGCCAGCCGACGAGGACGGTGTGCTCGGCGCCGACGAGGGGCGGCTCGATCTCGGGTCGGGGGTCAGGCAGGTCATCAGGAACGACGGCGAGGTCTGGGTCGGCCGAGGAGTCGGTTGCGCTGTCGGTGTGGGTCATCCGGCCAGTCTTGGCCACGCCACGTTGGGTGGCAACGGGTTTCCTCAGCCGACGAGCGCGGCGGCCGCGGCGAGACGCTCGGCGAAGTCCGCCACCCGATCGGTCGCGTCCGGCGGTCCCTCGGGGCTCAACGCGAGGACCGGCACCCGATCGGCGCCGGCAGCGGCATACCGACCGATCTTCCCCGCCACCTGCTCTGGCGACCGATCCACGGGCACGGCGGTGAAGGCGATGGCCTCGAGGGGGCGGTCGACGCCGGCGCGGGCGCGGGCGGCGCGGGCGATCGTCATGCCCTGGGCGACGTCGTCGGGGCGCGCGGTGCCGGTGAAGATGACGCCGTCGCCCAGCTCGCCGGCGAGCGCCAGCGTCTTCGGCCCCACGCCCCCGACGTAGAGCGGCGTGGGCAGCGCTGGCGGCCAGCGCAATTGGACCCGATCGAGCTGCACGTAGCGCCCGTGGGTCGTCACCTCATCGCCGGCGAGCAGCGAGCGCAGGGCGGTGCCGTGCTCGCGCAGCAGGGTGAGCGGGGACTCGACGCGCGCCCCGACCTGGCCCATCCAGTCCAGGACGCCGTGGCCGATACCGGGCAGGAAGCGGCCAGGGAAGATCCGGGCCAGGGTGGCGATCTCCATCGCGGCGAGTCCCACCGAGCGCAGCGGCACCGGCATCAGACCGAGCCCGACCCTGATCCGATCGGTGGCGGCGAGGATGGCGGCGGCCGGTGCGATGCCGCTCTGGGCGAAGCAGTCCTCCCACAGCCACACCTCGGGCAGCCCGGCCTGCTCGGCGGCGCGGGCCAGCGCGATCATCCGCTCCGGCGGCTGGTCGGGGGCGATGATGAGGCCGATCTCGGGCATGGCCTCAACCTAGCCGCCCCGTCCGACACCAGCTGCGGAGGTTATCCACAGGGCTGTGGATGGCGCCAGCGGGACGGCGGTGGTTCGTGATGGGCTGCTCCCATGATCGCCATCAGCGCCGTGCGCACTCTCGTCGCTTCTGCCCTCATCTGCGCCACCGCCGCAGGCTGCTCCGGTATGCCGCCCACCACTGCTGCGCCGATGAGCACACCCGCGATGACGACTCCCTCGGCCGCCACGCTGCTCGACGCGGAGTTCGCGAGTCTGCTGCGCGACTACAACGACCGCAACAACCTCGCCATCGTCGCCGCGAACGCCGGCGACCTCACGGCCTGGAAGACGGCCGACACCGGAGTGGTGCTCGAGGGAGATCTGGTCTTCGGGCTCTCCGGTAAGCATGGCACCGTCTCGGCCTTCGATTTCGTCCCGATGCGTGCCTTGGCCGACCTGCGACCCGACGCTGGGCAGCGGGCCATCGTCGGGCTGGTCACGAGCGGCCCTCGTGGCGCCGCGACGGCGAGCCTGACTGGATCAGGCTCGGTTGGGCAGTCGGCGGGTGGGACCGCGTCCGTCACGGCGTCGCCGAGCTCCACGATGAGCGACGAGGGGATCGTCGTCTTCACCCAGGCGGCACCCGGGAAGCCGTGGCTGATGCGGCTGCACGCGGGCCGACCGCTGTCGCTGCCTGTGGCGGGTGCGTCGCGCGCCCCGACTGCCGCGGAGCAAGCCGCCGTCACCGAGGTGGCCTCGACAGCGGTCGCCTACCTCGCCGGAGGCACCGACACCAAGGGCTTCGACCTGGACTCGATACCGCGCGAACGTGGCGTGCTGCGCAACCCATGGTCGGCAACGTCGCCTCAGTCGTCCTGCTCGGTGGACGCCGGACCGTACCTGGCCGGGATCGGCGAGCGGGCCGTGGGCGTCGTCGAGATCCATTGCCGGACTGTGCTCCATGACAAGAAGGGTCTGTCGTGGAAGGACGATGCCGCGAGGGTATGGGGGAACCAGTCGGGCAAGGAGATCAACGCCTACTACGCGGGCACGCTGGTCATCGAGGTGGGCGGTGATCGGCCACGGGTGGCGTGGTGGGGCCTGCGTGATGGCATGTCTCCGGACCGGCTCTTCGCCGTGGCCGGCCTCTGACGAGTGCATATATACCCCTGGGGCAGAAAGGATATATCGTGACTGCTGTGACGAAGCGCCTGATCGAGCTCGACGACGCCCTCCTCGAGCGGGCTCGGTCGGCCTTGGGCACCTCGGGTGTCACTGACACGGTGCGCGCGGCTCTGGAGCAGGCAACGTGTGCTGCGGCGCGAGCTGAGGAGATCGACTGGTTGGCTTCCGGCGGCATGCGTGAGCTCGCAGACCGGCGTACCCGGGATGACACGTGGCGATCATCGCGCGAGCCCTGATCGACACGAGCGCATCGGCACGAGCTCACCTGCCGGAGGTGCTGGCCGTTCTCGATCCAGTGATCCGCGACGGCCTGGCTGCCACCTGCTCGATCCTGGATGCCGAGGCGCTGCACTCTGCTCGCAACCGCGACGACTACGAACGGATCTGGGCCCGGCGGCGCCGCGCCTACGAATACCTGCCGACTGAGGATCGGCATCACCGAGCAGCGCTCGACGCGCAGCGCCGCCTGTCGCGCACCGGCAGACACCGCTCTGTGGGCTTTGCCGACCTGGTGCTCTCAGTGCTTGCGGCCGAGCACGGGCTCACGGTGCTGCACTACGACGCCGACTTCGAGATCGCCGCCGAGGTCATTCCCTTCAGCCATCAGTGGGCCGCGCCCCGGGGATCGGTGCCCTGACCCGGGCCCGTCGCGAGCGCTCTACGGAGCACGCCGGCCGCGTCGCCGTCCAGGTCGGTGCGGGAGGCGTGAGAGGCTGAGGGGGTGCCCCCTGCTTCAACCCGCTCGACGCTGCGCAAGGGGCTGTCCGTCATCGCCCGCGGGGTGCGCGAGGAGCCGCGCTGGTTCTCGTTGGCGGTGCTCGGCTCGACCGTCTACGGCATCATGACCGGGCTGATGGCCTGGGTCATCGGTCGACTCACCGACCAGATCATCGCCCCCGCGATCGCCGCCCGGCAGGTCACTCCGGCCCAGCTGTCGACCATCGCCGGCGTCATCGGCGGGGTCGCGCTCGTCAACGTCCTCGGCATCATCCTGCGCCGGTCGGCAGCCGGCTTCGCGATGTACAGCCTCGGCGCGGCATACCGGCGGCGAGTGACCCGGCAGTATCTCGACCTGCCGCTGCGCTGGCACCACAAGCACCCTTCCGGACAGCTGCTGTCCAACGCGAACGCCGACGTCGAGGCGACGTGGAACATCTTCGCGCCGCTGCCGATGGCCCTCGGCGTCATCGTCATGCTCATCTTCGGGGCGATCCAGATGCTCGTCGTCGACCCCGTCCTCGCGCTCGTCGCGATGATCGTCTTCCCCTTGCTCTTCCTCGCCAACGCGCTGTTCCAGCGGGCCATGTCGCCGAAGGTCACTCGCGCGCAACAGCTTCGCGCCGAGGTGTCCGAGGTCGCCCACGAGAGCTTCGAGGCGGCGCTGGTCGTCAAGGCGCTCGGCCGCGAGGACGAGGAGCTGCGCCGGTTCGCCACCGCCACGCACCGGCTCCGCGACGCCAACATCGAGGTCGGTCGCACCCGCGGCACCTTCGATCCCGCGATCGAGTCGATCCCCACCATCGGCACCCTCGCGGTCATCGCCGTCGGGGCCTGGCGGGCCACCACCGGCCACGTCACGGCGGCCGAGGTCGTCCAGATCGCCTATCTCTTCTCGGTGCTCGCCTTCCCGGTGCGCGCCTTCGGCTGGGTGCTCGGCGAGATCCCACGGTCGGTCGTCGGCTGGGAGCGGGTCGCCGCCGTGCTCGAGGCGACCGGGGCGATGGAGCACGGCGACCAGCGACTGCCAGAGCAGCCGGCCGGGGCGCTCGCGGCTCGCGACCTGCACTATGCCTACGAGATCGATCGCCCGGAGGGCGGCACCGAGCTGGCTCCCGCGATCCGCGGTGTCACCCTCGACGTGCCGGCCGGCACGACGACCGCCCTCGTCGGCCCGACCGGATCGGGCAAGTCGACGTTGACCGGCTTGCTCGTGCGGCTCGTCGACCCCGACACCGGCACCGTGACCGTCGACGGCATCGACCTGCGCCGGCTGCGGCAGGGGGCGCTCGCCGAGGCCGCAGCCTTCGTGCCGCAACAGACCTTCCTCTTCGAGGACACGGTCCGCGGCAACGTCACCCTCGGCGCTGCGCACGAGGATGACGAGGTCTGGGCAGCGCTGCGGGTGGCCCGCGCCGACGGCTTCGTCGGCCGCCTGCCCGACGGGATCGACACCAAGGTGGGCGAGCGGGGCGCCAACCTCTCCGGTGGGCAGCGGCAGCGAATCGCCTTGGCGCGCGCGGTCGTCCGCGCGCCGCGGCTGCTGTTGCTCGACGACGCCACCTCGGCGGTGGACCCGTCGATCGAGCAGCAGATCCTCGCCGCGCTGCGCGAGGCCTCGCACGGCATGACCGTGCTCGTCGTCGCCTATCGGATGTCGACGATCGCCCTCGCCGACGAGGTCGTCTATCTCGAGCACGGCCGGGTCGTCGACCAGGGCAGCCACGACGAGCTCGTCGCGCGATGCGAGGGGTATGCCGCCCTGGTCAGCGCCTACGCCCGCGAGGCCGCGGAGCGCGCCGCGGTGAGCGCCGACGAGGAGCCGGCCCCGCGGCATACCGAATCGGCGGGGGGGACCCGACGATGAGTCGCTTCGAGCCCCTCACCGACCACTCCGGGATCGACTCCGGAGCGAATCTCACTGCCTGGCAGACGATCCGGCGTGGTGTCGAGCTCTCGCCGGAGCTGACCCGCGGCGTGGGCCTCACCGTCGTGCTCGCCGTGCTGTCGACCCTCGGGCGAGTGCTCGTGCCCTTCGTCGTCCAGCGCTCGACCGACGAGGGCCTGCTCGCCCCGTCCGGCCCGGATGCCGGCCGGGTGGCGATGTGGGTCGGGGTCGCCCTGGCCGGCGTCGTGGTCACCTGGATCAGCGCGTATGCCGTCAACGTGCGCCTCTTCGTCGCGTCCGAGAGCGGGCTGTCGACGTTGCGCCTGGCGGCATTCCGGCACATCCACGACCTGTCGGTGCTCACCCAGAACACCGAGCGGCGCGGCTCGCTCGTCTCGCGCGTGACCTCCGACGTCGACACCATCTCGATGTTCGTCCAGTTCGGCGGGCTGATGCTCATCATCAGCCTCGGCCAGATCACCCTCGCGACCGCGCTGATGCTCTACTACAACCCCGTGCTCGCGGGGGTCGTGTGGGCCTGCTTCGTGCCGCTCTTCTTCCTCATCCGGCACTTCCAGGGAGTCGTCGGGCGGGCCTACACCCAGGTGCGGCAGCGGGTCGGCGAGCTGCTCGGCGCGATCAGCGAGGCGGTCGTCGGCGCGTCGACGATCCGCGCCTACGCCATCGAGGAGCGCACCGCCGCCCGGATCGACACGGCCATCGAGGCGCACCGTCGCGCTGCGGTCGGCGCGCAGATCAGGGCCGTCGTGGCCTTCACCGCAGGGCAGTTCGTCTCCGGTCTGACGACGGCCGTCGTCCTCGTCGTCGGCACCATGCTCGCGGTCGACGGGCGGCTCACCCTCGGCGAGCTGCTGGCCTTCCTCTTCCTCGTCAACCTCTTCACCATGCCGGTGCAGCAGGCGACCGAGATCCTCAACGAGATGCAGAACGCGGTCGCCGGCTGGCGCCGGGTCATCGGCATCGTCGACACCCCGGCCGACGTCGCCGACCCGGGCGAGTCCGGCGTGACCCTGCCCCGAGGCCCGATCACGGTCGGCTTCGAGGACGTGGCCTTCGCCTACCCCGGGGGCGAGCCGGTGCTGCGCGACGTCACGCTGCAGATCGCGCCGCGCTCGCGGGTCGCCGTCGTCGGTGAGACCGGGTCGGGCAAGTCGACGCTGGCCAAGCTGCTGACCCGGCTGATGGACCCGAGCAGCGGGCGGGTCACCCTCGACGGGGTGGATCTGCGCGAGATCCGCTTCGACTCACTGCGATCGAGAGTCGTGCTCGTGCCGCAGGAGGGCTTCCTCTTCGACGACACCCTGCTCGAGAACCTGCGCTACGCGCGGCCGGAGGCGACCGAGGAGCAGGTGCGGCTCACCCTCACCGAGCTCGGCCTGGACGCCTGGGTCGACGGGCTGCCGCTCGGCCTGGCCACCTCGGTGGGCCAGCGCGGCGAGTCGCTGTCGGCGGGGGAGCGCCAGCTCGTGGCGCTCGCCCGCGCCTATCTCGCCGACCCCGACCTGCTCGTGCTCGACGAGGCGACCTCGGCGGTCGATCCGTCCACCGAGGTCCGGCTGCAGCGGGCACTCGACTCGCTCACCCGCGGCCGCACCTCGATCGCCATCGCGCACCGGCTCTCCACCGCTGAGGCCGCCGACGAGGTCATCGTCGTCGACGCCGGGCGGATCGTGCAGCGCGGCCCGCACCACGAGCTCGTCGCCCAACCCGGCCCGTATGCCGCGTTGCACGCCTCGTGGGCTGCGCAGCAGCGCAGCTGAGGCGCCCGGTCACCCGACTCCGCGACGACATGTACCATCTGGTACATGTCCGATATCGTTCCCCACGTTGAGATCACCCGCATCGTCGACGCGACCCCCGCTGAGCTCTGGCCGATCCTGTCCGACGTGCTGCGCTGGCCGCAGTGGCTGCCCACCGTCACCGCCGTCACGACCGACCCAGCCGGCGGTCGGCCCGGCACGACCAGGGTGGGCGCGGCATACCGAGTCACCCAGCCCCGGCTCGGGACGGCAAGCTGGGAGATCACCGACTGGCGCCCCGATGCCGGCTTCACCTGGGTGTCGCGCCGGCCGGGAGTGACGACGACAGGCACCCACGAGCTCCGGCCGGTCGACGGCGGCACCGAGGTGCGGCTCGGAATCGCCTGGGTCGGCCCGCTCGCCGGACTCACCCGGGCGCTCCTCGGCGGCATGACCCGCGACTATGTCACCCGAGAGGCGGCTGCGCTCGCCGCCACGGTCGCGGATCGATGACGCCACGCGAGCGGCTGCTGCGGGCGGTCGTCGCGTGGTTCGCCGCACACGGCGTCGGGGAGACGAGCCTGCGGACCCTGGCGCGCGAGATCGGCACCAGCCACCGGATGCTCATCTACCACTTCGGCTCACGTGAGGGGCTGCTCGCCGAGGTCGTCGGTGTGGTCGAGCGTGGCGAGCGCGACGTCATGCGCCAGCTGCTCGCCGAGCACGACGATCCGTATGCCGCGGGCGCCGCCTTCTGGGCCCATGTCGCCGACGCCGCGCAGACCTTCGCTCCGCTCTTCTTCGAGCTGTCCGGCCACGCCATGCAGGGCAAGCCGTATGCCGCGAGCCTGCGCGACTGGCTGGCCGAGGGCTGGGCCGGGCCGTTGAGCGACGGCTTCCGTCGGTCAGGGGTCGGCGGCGAGGACGCCGGCGATCTCGCCCGCGAATCGCTCGCCATGGCAAGGGGATTGCTCTTCGAGCTCGCCATCACGGGCGATCGCGGCGCGGCCGACGCGGCGATGGCCCGCTACACCGAGCAGGTGCGGCAGCGAATTGCCTCGCTCGGCGGCGCAGGCAGTGGTGTGGCGGGCTGAGCGCTCTGCCGACCGACCAGAGTCTCTCCGTCGAGGTCCCTGCTCAGGTTCTCCCACCCGTCGATCCGCCAGCGTGGACAACGAGGCGAAGCGGCACCCACTCGCGGACCGAGTTGACCAGCCACAGCCGGTCGGCGCGGTGCAGGTCGGCAAGGGTGAGCGCGCCCTCGACGACCGTGCCCAATCTGAGCAGCTCAGCGCGCATGACACCCGGCAACAGCCCCGCCGTCAGCGGGGAAGTGACGAGAGTGCCGTCGAGGTCGGCGACGAGGTTCCCGATGGTGAGCTCGGTGACCTCTCCCCACTCGTTGTGAAGGATGACGTCAAAGACCGGGCCGTATGCCGCCCGCGCCCGCGCCAGCGCGTCGTCGTAGACGGCCCGGCGCGTCGTCTTGTAGTGCAACGTCGGGTCGCTCGACCAGACCGGCGAGTCAGCGAGGGCCACCGGCGCTGGCTCCGAGAACGGTTCTGGCAGAGGGCTGCTCGTGACCTCGACGTCACCGGTCGGGCCAACCGTGAGTCTCACTCGGGCCGGCGCGCTCGAGAGGCTCTCGAGCCGCTGCCGGACCTCCTCGAGGTCGACCTCCCAGCCGAGCCAGGCCGCGCTCTCGGCGAGTCGCGCGAGGTGGCGGGGGAGGCGGCATACCGACTGGCCGTCGTGACGCATCGTCTCGATGAGCCGGCAGTCGGGGGCGAGAGCGTCGAGCACGGCGGCCTTGGCCAGCGCCTCGGCATACTCGTCGGCGCCGTCGGAGTCCCAGACGACCCCGCCGCCGACGTCGTAGCGGGCCCGTCCGTCCGCGCCGACGACGAGCGTGCGGATGGCGACGTTGAAGGCGGCTGGTCCACCTGGATAGACCAATCCGACTGCGCCGCAATAGACCCCGCGCGGCCGGTCCTCGAGCTCGGCGATCAGCTCCATCGTCCGCACCTTGGGGGCTCCGGTGATCGACCCGCACGGGAAGAGCGCGTCGAAGATCCCCAGCACGTCGAGGCCAGCGCGCCCTCGTCCCGTGACGGTCGAGGTCATCTGCCACACCGTGGGATGCCCCTCGACGTCGAACAGGCTCGGCACCGCGACCGTGCCAGGCTCGCAGACACGTGCGATGTCGTTGCGGAGCAGGTCGACGATCATGAGGTTCTCGGCGCGATCCTTCGGTGAGCTAAGCAGATCGGCCCGCAGCCCGGCGTCCTCGACCGGTGTCGTCCCGCGCCGCCGAGTGCCCTTCATCGGCCGGGTCACGACCTCGTGACCGTCCCAGGTGAAGAAGAGCTCGGGCGACGAGGAGAGCACGGCGTGCTCGCCGGTGTCGAGGTAGCCGAACCACCCGCTGCCCTGCCGACGGCACAGGTCGCGCCACGCCCCGAGCGGGTCGCCGGCGAAGCGGCCGCGCAGCCGCATCGTATGGTTGACCTGGTAGGAGTCACCGCGTGCGATGGCGGCGCGGACTGCTGCGATCGACGCGGCATACGCGTGCTCATCGGTGCCGGGCTCCCACCTCGACATGAGGTATGCCGCGGGGTCGCGTCTCGGCCCGGCCGCCGGCGCGTGGTGCAGGCCGAACCACACGAGCGGCATCCCGGACCCCGAGCGGACGAGCATCGCCGGATCGAAGGCGGGTGCGGCCTCGTAGGACACGAATCCCACGGCGTAGCAACCTGATCGGCTTGCCTCGACCACTCGCGCCAACGCGGGGCGCACATCCTCGATCCGGTCGGCACGGACGACCTCGTCCGGCTCACCGAAGTGCAGCGAGCCCGACTCGCCTGGCGGTGCCCAGGGCAGGTCGACGTAGGCCTCCACGGGCGACCACCCTAGACGGTCTCCCGGTGCCCGACGGGTCGCGGCGCTAGTCCGTGAGCTCGCCGCGCTCGCGGAGCTCCGCGACGATCTCGGCATGACGCTGCTCGTCCAGGCGATAGCGGGACCGACAAAGGAGATACCCAGCCAGGACCAGACCAGCAGGCAGGGCGAGCATCGCGGTCTTCATCATGAGCAGGCCGGCCGGGGTCACGTCGTTCGGCGAGGTGGCGGCGTTGATTCCCGACGCGACGACGGTCAGCGCGACGATCTGATTGGCCACAGCGGCAGCGACCTTGTTGACGAAGGGCTGCAGCGCGAAGGTCACCGACTGGTTACGAGGAGGGGGGACAGCCAGGTGCGTTCTCGACATGGCAGGGTAGGGGTTTCCCGCGGGGACGCGGGCCGATGCTGATCACGAAGGAGTGACCATGCCCGAGGTGCGACTCGATGACGCCCATGCCCTGCTCGCCCAGGTGAGCGGCGAGGAGGTGTCGCTCGCCGACATCGCTGCCGCGGTGCGGGCAGCTGCGGTGGCCGCCGCGCCGCTCAACGTGTTCATCGATCCGACGCTGGCGGGCCTGGAGGAGCGAGTTGACGCCTGCCGGTCCGGGCCCCTGCACGGGCTGCCCATCGTCGCCAAGGACATCTTCGACACGATCGACCAGCCGACGAGCGGTGGCACGCGAGCGTTGCTCGGGCGGCATACCGGATCGGATGCGGGCGTCGTGGCGACGCTACGCGCGGCCGGGGCGTTCATCGCGGGCAAGAACACGTTGCACGAGCTGTCCTTCGGCATCACGTCGAACAACGCGTGCACGGGACCGGCGCGCAACCCCGTCGACCCGGGTCTCATCCCGGGCGGGTCCAGTGGCGGGACGGCTGCCGCCGTGGCCGCCGGGATTGCCCCGGTCGGCCTGGCCGCGGACACCGGTGGGTCATCGAGGATTCCCGCAGCGTTGTGCGGGATCGTCGGCTTCCGGCCGACCCACGGGCGCTACTCGGGTGAGGGTGTGCTGCCGATCTCGCACACCCGTGACACTGCCGGCGTGGTTGCGCGGACGGTCGCAGACGTGCAGCTCGTCGACGCCGTCCTCGCGGGCGAGGCACCTGAAATCGGCTCTCACGCAGTCGAAGTGGGCGGTGTCCGGCTTGCTGTTCCGACTGGCTACTGGACCGATCTCGATCCTGACGTCGAGCGGGTATGCCGCGCCGCGCTCGACCGCCTCGCTGCCGCGGGTGTGCAGCTCATCGACGTCGACGCGGACGAGGTCACCGCGATGGCCGACGAGATCGGGCTGCCGCTGTGCCTCGTCGAGTTCCCGCGCGACCTCGCCGACTACCTTGCTCGCGCCGGCGACGGGATGACCGTCGAGCAGGTGTGCGCGGGGGTGGAGTCGCCCGACGTCGCGGGCATCGTCGCGGCGTGCCTTAGCCGACCGGTCAGCGAGGAGGCATACGCCGGCCTGCTCGTCATGCGGGAGCAGCTGCGCAGCAGGTATGCCGCGTTGCTCGCCGATGCCGGGGCGGCTGCGCTTGTCTTCCCGACGACGCCGCTGCCGGCCTGCCCGATTGGACAGGACGAGACGACCACCCTCAACGGTCGGGAGGTGCCGACCTTCCCGACCTTCATCCGGCACGCCAACCTCGCTGGCGTCGCCGGCCATCCGGGCATCTCGCTGCCGGCTGGGCGGACCGATGCGGGGCTGCCGGTCGGGCTCGAGCTCGACGGTGCGGTCGGCCGGGATGGCGAGCTGCTCGCGCTCGCGGCGGCGGTCGAGTCACTCCTCGGTCGGGGGTAGCCCTGTGACGAGCTCGGTGACCAGGTCGTGGGCGCCGTCGGGGCGAGCGCACTCGTAGAAGAGCCGCCAGCCGTTGCCTTCCGGCAGCACCGTGAGGTAGCGCAGCGCATGCGTGCCGACGGGGGACTGGGCGACCGGGCCCGGCAGCACCTCGAAGGGCTGCTGGGTCTGACCCGACTCCGTTGCAGCCCAGGCGATTCCGGTGCGCTCGTACCAGTTCTCGGCTGCGCTGGCGCGACCGTCGTAGTAGGCGACGAACGCGTGGGGTGTCGGCAGCACGGCGGTGACCCGACGGGCCCGCGAGTCCCAGCCGGTGCCGCCCCAGCCGTCCCCGTCGGGGCGCAGCACGGTCACGAGCGGCGCCCAGGTCAGCCCGTCCGGGCTGCTCGTGGATGCCGTCGTCATCCGGTCCTCCTCACCGGGGACGTCGAGCAGGTGGCAGCAGATCCAGGCCCGCCAGCCGGCGGTGTCGCGGCATACGACCGGGTCCTTGACCGCGAGGTCGTCGCTGCCCGGCAACACCACCGTGCGGCTCCCGGTCGGCAGCTCCGCGACGGTGTCGGCGTCGAGTGCCTCGATCCACCAATGCTTGCTCTCCCACGTCGCGCAGGACAGGTAGAGCCGCCAGGCGCCGTCGCTGCGCTGCACGAGGGACGGCCGCTCGAGTGACTCCGCGCCGACGAGCTCCCTCGACACGCGGGCGACGACCTCAGATTCACCGCCGGGGCGCCAGTGGGCCAGCTCGACCGCGACGCCCCGCCCCTCGGTCACCGGCCGCCGCACCCGATAGGCCAGCCAGTAGCCACCGGCGCCGTCCGACGCGGCACTCGGCGCGCCGGTCCAGTTGCCGATGCCCCGTCCTGGCGCGGCCACGAGGGGCTGCGCCCGGGAGCCGTCCGGCACGGGCACCTCGCTGCCCTGCACGAGCATGGTTCGGCCGCGGGTCATGGACCGACTCTGGGCGTCGCGGCAGCTGGATGCCCGTGCGCTGCGACCATCGCGTCGGCGGGTCGTGCTACCGGTCGCTGGCCGATGCAGGGAGGTCCGCTCCGGCGACCGCATCGTCAGCGAGAGGTGCCTGCAGGTAGTGCTGGATGACCGGTGCGAGTGCGCGTACGAGCTCGTCGCGCTCGAGCTCGAGCAGTGGCGGCATACCGAGAACGACCCGACCCAGGACCAGACCGCCGATCTGGCTGCCGACGAGCGCGATGCGTCGCTCGGCAAACGGGTCGTCGAGCCGCTCGGCCAGCGGCCGGAGCACCCGCTCTCGGAGCATGGTGCGCACGACGTCGGCGGCGGTCTCGTCGCTGCCCGCCGCGCGCAGGAAGCCCGCCATGACCGTGGCGAAGCCGGGCGTCGTGAGGCTGGTGGCGATGAACTCGGCGGCCCGCCGGCCGGCGCCCTCCACGCCGGGGCCCAGCACGAGCTCGGCGAGGGGTCCTGCATCGATCGGCAGGTCGACGGCGGCGACGAAGAGATCGGCCTTGGAGCCGAAGTAGTGCCCGACGAGGCGCACGTCGACCCCCGCCTCGGCGGCGACCTGCCGCAGCGAGGTCGCATGGAAGCCCTGCTCGCCGAACAGCCGGCGGGCCGAGGCGAGGATCTGGGCGCGGGTGTGCGGCGTGCCCGGCCGGCGGCCCCGGGCGCCGCGCCCCTTGACAGAATTCATCACCCGTAGATTAACATTTCCACATGCGTGGAAATAAGAGTGCGGCCGTGTCGACCGGCCGGCACATCATGCCGGTCATCGCCATCTCCCTCATCACCGTGGTCTCGGCAGTGGTCGGCCTCAACCTGGCCCTGCCCGACATTGCCCGTCGAACGGGTGCCTCCCAGGCCGAGCTCACCTGGATCGTCGACGCCTACACCGTCGTCTTTGCCGCGCTGCTCTTCTTCGCCGGGGCGCTCGGCGACCGCTTCGGGCGCAAGCCGCTGCTGGCCATCGGTCTCGCTGTCTTCGGCCTTGCCGCCCTCGTCGGCACCACGGTCAGCGAGCCGTGGCAGCTCATCGCCGTGCGGGCCGTGATGGGCCTCGCAGCGAGCGCTGTCATGCCGACGACGCTCTCGGTCATCACGACCTCGTTTCCTGAGCGCGAGCGACCCGCGGCCATCGGCGCTTGGGTCGGGATGGCCGGCGCCGGGGCCATCCTGGGTCTGCTGGTCACCGCGGTGTTGTTGCAGTACTTCGAGTGGCCCGCGATCTTCTGGCTCAACGTCGGGCTGGCCGCCGCGGCCCTGATCGGCACCCTGGCACGCGTCCCTGACTCGACCGAGGCCAACCCGGCGCCCATCGACCTGGGCGGAGGGGTGCTGGCGCTGCTGGGCTTCGGCGGGCTGGTCTTCGGGATCATCGAGGGCCCGGTCCGCGGCTGGGGCGACCCGTGGACGGTCTCGTCGCTCGCCGCCGGAGTCTTGGGGTTGGGCGCCTTCGTGTGGTGGGAGCTGGGGCGTGCGCATCCGCTGCTCGACCCGCGGCTGTTCCGGGATCGTCGGTTCGGCTCGGGCGCCCTGGCACTCACGACGACCTTTTTCGTCTGGTTCGGGGTGATCTTCATGGTCGTGCAGTACCTGCAGTTCGTCGTCGGCTATTCGCCCCTCATGACCGCCGCCTGCCTGTTGCCGATCCCCTTCTTCCTCCTGCCGACCGCTCGCACGGCTCCGAAGGTCGCTGCCCGTCTCGGCTATCGCCGCGTCGTGCCGATCGGCATGCTGCTGCTGTCGGCTGGTCTGGTCGTCCTCTCGCGGCTGCAGGTCGAGCTGACCTACTGGGTGTTCGCCGTCGGACTCGGTCTCACCGCAGCTGGCATGGGGATCTCCGGCACGCCCTCGACCACCGCGCTCACCGAGGCACTGCCGGAGGCGAAGCAGGGGGTCGCGTCGGCAAGCAACGACACGGCGCGCGAGCTCGGGTCGGCGTTGGGCATCGCGGTACTGGGCTCGACGCTCAACCAGGTCTATCGCGACGGTCTGAGCGGTCTGCTCGGTGGGCTTCCCTCGCAGGCGGTTGAGCGGATCCTCGGATCAGTCGCCTTCACCCAGGCACCTGAGCTGTCCCTGCTCGGCCCGCGCGGTGCGGCGCTGGCCCAGGCCGGTCGGCAGGCCTTCGTCGACGGCGTGAGCCGAGCCTTCCTCGTCGCGGCGGCTGTAGCGGTGATCGCGGCGCTCGTGGTGTGGTTGACGGCTCCGCGCAGCCCGCAGGGGTCGCCGCCACCCGGGATGACGGCAGGGGCTGAGCCCCTGGCGGGGCGCGGCCGAGCAACGACATAGGCCAAGCCAGCGTGACGGGAAAGGCACGCCCTGACGTGCTCTTCCCGTCATGAGAGCTCACCGAGCCTCTGCGAACGGTCCCTGACGTGCCTTTTCCGTCACCGGAGTGCCGACGATGGATCAGCCAGCGGCGGTGAGCAACTCGACGAGACGGCCGAGCACCGACTCCGGCAGGTCGATCGCGAGCAGCTCGGGCACGGCCCGCGCGGGGTCGCCCGCTCGGTCGGCCGAGGAAACGATGCGCCACGCTGCCTCCTTGGCGCTGAACGAGATCTGGGTGCGGTCGAGGTAGTCGAACGCCGTGCCAACGGGATTGGCCGCCAAACCGGAGACGCCGAGCAGCCCGACCTCGAGCCGGGCGCCGACCGGCACGTCGCGCACGATGACCCGCCGCGTGCCCGTGCTCTCGCAGGTGACCGGCTGACCGTCGACCGAGGCGCGCGCGGTGACCGTGCCGATCCCGAGCACGTGAACCACCCAGCTGCGTCGCTCAGGGACGACCCCGGCGCTGCCGTCCAGCGGCCCGATGACGACTCGCCGGTCCTGCCACTGCCACTCGATCGGCGTGCGAGCCGCGCGCAGGGCGGCCTCGCTCGCCCCGTCGTCCTCGTAGAGCGTGAACCGGCCGTCGGCGCCGGGGCCGAGCAGCAGCTCGATGGCCTCCGGGTGCTCCGTGCCGTTGGCGAGCACGGCGTCGTCGTCCGGCCCAGCACCGGCCAGCGGAACGATCGCCCCGGCCCGGGCGAGGACCGGGATCGCGTCGACCTCGCGCCACAGCGCGATGGTGCGGTCTCCGGCATACCGGAATCCGGTGAGCACGTCGAACCAGTCACCCTCCGGCAGCCACGCGTCGACGCGCGCGACGAGCCCGACCGGACAGCGCGGCGCAGTGATGGGGGCGACGAGCAGCTCTGTGCCGAAACGGAATTCGTTGTGGTGCTGGTATGACGCCTCGGCCCACGGATGCTCGTGGTAGAGCGGCTCGACGAGCGGTCGGCCCTCGCGGGAGGCGCGCTCGGCCATCGTGTAGAGGTAGGGGACGAGCCGGTGCCGTAGGCGCAGCGCGTCGCCCACGACGGCGCGCACCTCGCCGCGATAGCGCCACGGCTCCTTGCCCTGGAAAGGGCTCGCGGTGGCGTGCAGGCGGCATACCGGGGAGAAGACGCCGAGCTGCACCCAGCGCGCGTAGAGCTCGTCGTCGCGGGCGCCGAACATGTGGCCGCCGATGTCGTGGCTCCACCAGCCGTAGCCGATGTTCGCGGCGGTGGCGGTGAACTCGGGCTGGAAGTCCAGCGACTCCCACGACACGACGGTGTCGCCGGAGAAGCCGAGGGGGTGGCGGTGGCTGCCGGGGCCGGCATACCGGCTGAAGATGAGAGGCCGGCGTCCGTCGCGGCCGCTCCAGGCGAAGTGGCGCCTGTTGAGCTCCCACAGAGGGTCGAGCCCGGCGCGCCGCGAGTGCCGGCCCTGCTGCCAGTCGAGCCACCAGAAGTCGACCCCGTCCTGCTCCATCGGCCGCAGGACGTGCTCGAAGAGCGCATCGAGGTATGCCGCGTCGGCCACGTCGAACGTCACCGCCGCCTCGGTCTCGGGATCGATTCCGAGAGCGGAGGCCATTGCGGGATAGGCGGATTCGTGAGCGCGGACGCCATCAGCGGGATGGTCGTTGAGGGTGACCCGAAGGCCACGCCGGTGCAGCTCGGCGAGGAAGGCCGGCGGGTCGGGGAAGAGTCGCCGCTCCCAGGTGTAGCCGGTCCACCCGGAGCCGAACCGCGGGTCGACGTCGGTGACGTGCCAGTCCATGTCGAGCACCGCGACCGACAGGGGGATCCGCTCGGCAGCGAATCGGTCCAGCAGCGTGAGGTATTCGTCGGCGGAGTAGGGGTGGTAGCGGCTCCACCAGGTGCCGAGCACCCAGCGTGGCACGAGCGGCACCGGCCCGGTGAGGGCGTGGTAGTCGGCGAGGGCGGCCCGGTAG
Organism: Dermatophilaceae bacterium; assembly: GCA_035448065.1. Classification (GTDB taxonomy): domain Bacteria; phylum Actinomycetota; class Actinomycetes; order Actinomycetales; family Dermatophilaceae; genus Phosphoribacter. The sequence goes on along the minus strand of DAOTIG010000010.1, from coordinate 20,988 downwards.
TCGCGACCATGGGCGAAGACGTAGAGGTCGATCTCGGAGCCGTCCCGGTCGTGCAGCTGTCCGTCGGCGTCGACGACGAGGGAGTGCGAGTCGTCGAGGACGGTGATGCCGTCGCGGGAGCAGATGCCCGGCTCGAGCGGGATCCGCCCGTCGGCCTCGTCGAGGGTGCGGGCGGTGCCGCCGAGGGTGCGCAGCGGCTCGCCGTAGCGCCAGGTCGAGCGGTAGTTGCTGATCCCGCCACGGGCGGTCACCGACAGGCCCATCGCCGTGGGTGGCCCTCCGTCCCAGCGCAGCTCGAGCCCGTCGGTGCGGATCTCGACACCCTCGCCGACCCTGGTCACCTGAGCCTCGACCGGCCCCAGGTCACGCCTGACGACCACCTGGGTGGGCCGATCCTCGAAGCGGCCGGACGCGGCATACTCGATGCGCACCAGGTGCGCCGTGAGCACCGTGACCCGCCAACGATCCCCGACCACGCTCGTCATGACGCCCGACGCTAGTCGGTCAGGCTCGGTGCTCGTCGGTGCGCACGCCGACCCGGTGCCAGCCCCACGCGAGGGCGAGCACGACGATCACGCTGGCGAGCGCGAGCTCGCCGCTCAGCCCGTGGACTGCGATTCGAGCGGTGAGGAGGCCGCCGGCCAGTGTGGTGACCGCGAAAGGCACTGTCTGCCAGGCCAGTCGGCCACGCGGGTCGGGGCTCACGAAGATCGCCGGGGTGACCCGGAATGTCGACGCCTGGCCGGTGCCGACAAGCAGCAGCCCCATCAGGGCGAGCCAACCGACGACACCGCCGGGCGCATGGCCGGTGCCGAGGGCGACACCAGTCCCGACCACTGCAGCCACGACGAGGTATGCCGCGCCGGGCAGCACACAGTGCGCGAGCGCTTCGGCGCGTGGCGGGAGGCCGAGCAGGGCTGGTGTGCCGCTGTTGTCGGCCTGCAGCCGCATCCCCTCGGCCCAGCCGGCGAAGCCGCCGTGCAGCAGGCCGGCGGCGAGGATCGCCGCCAGCCCGGGCAGGGCCGGAGTGACGAGGCAGACCGCGGCAAGGGCCGTGCCGGCGACCAACAGCACGGCGCCGGCGACGGGCGAGGCCGGCGCCCGCCGTGCGCCGAGCACGTCGCGGGCCACGACGGTGCGCCATCGGCCTTGGGAGCGCAGCCGTGCCCCGCGGGCCCGGGTCACCGGCGCGGCCACCTCGAGGCGGGCTGCCCTCAGGTCCCCGGAGAGCATCGCGCCGCCCAGTCGGGAGCTGCGCGCCGATTGGGCCCGCAGGTCCTCGAGGCGCATGGCTCGGAGGCGACTGGCCACCGGGGGCCCCGTCGGGATCTGTCGACCGGCCTGACCGACGAGCCACGCGAGCGCGATCAGGGCCCCCATGACGGCGCCGACGCCGATGCCGACGAGCGCGGCGAGCGGGCCGGTGACCGCGGCATACCAGAGCCCGAAGCCGATCATGGCACCGAGGGCGATGCAGCCGATCAGGCTGGCGCCCAAGGCGATTCGCCACCACAGCCGCAGGCTGAGCACGCGATCTATCGAGGACACCACGACCAGGTCGAGCCACGGCAACGGCGGCACGACCGGGCCGCGCACCGAGCCCGCCCGCCAGGCGCTCAGCACGGCCGCGATGGCTGCGAGCGTGGGGACCCCCAGTGCGACGGGGGTCATCAGCCAGCCGCGGACTGCCTCGGGATCGGCGGTGCGGAACAGCGCCTGCGCCGTGGAGAAGCCGTACATCGCCCCGAGCAGGACGACGAGGTAGGCGGGGTAGGCCAGGGTGCGCAGGGCGCCCGGACCACCCCCGGACGCGCGCTCGGCCGCGGCGAGCCGGCGTCGGTCAGTCGATCGATCAGCCACCGACGCGGCCCACCTCGAGCTCGGCGTCGCCGACCCGTTCCGCGAGGGTCGCGTCGTGGGTCGCGACGACGAGGGTGGCGCCGGCCTCGCGCCGCGCCACCAGCAGGTCGGTGACCCGGCGTCGCATGTCGGGGTCGAGCCGCTGCTCGGGCTCGTCGAGCACGAGGGCATCGCCCGGACGGAAGAGCACGAGTGCGAGCCGGAACAGCTGGCTCTGGCCCGAGGACAGCTCGTTGGGCAGCCGGTCGTGCAGGTGGCCGATGCCGAGGTCGTCGAGTCCGGCCGCGACCCGATCGGGGCAGGTTGCCGCGTCGCGACCCCAGGTGGCATCGACGAGGGTGAGGTGGTCGGCGAGGGTGAGATCGCGGTATGCCGTGGGTGCACCGACGTGGACGGCGATCCGTTCGCGGATGGTCGGGTCGCGCTCGTCGGCGGGCTGGCCGTCGATCGTGACCGTGCCGGTGGTGGGCAGGGTGAGACCGGCAAGGATGCGCAGCAGGGTGGTCTTGCCGGCGCCGTTGGGGCCGCGGACGACGACGGCGCAGTCCGGGTCGGCGGCGAGGTCGGTCGGGGCGAGCAGCTGCACCCGGCCGATGGTCTTGCTCACGCCGTCGGCGAGGATCCGAGGTCCGGCGAGGCGAAGCGGCATACCGCGATTATCGGGTGACCCGAGAAAGTGGCGCTTCACCCCAGGAACTTCATCGGGTCGAGCGCACCCTTATCGGGTGACCCGATAATGGTCGATTGTGTCCGCGACCCTCAGCCACCAGGTGCGGAGCCTCTGGCTGCTGGCTCGCGCGGGGTTCCGGCGGCACTCGACCTATCGGCTGGCGTTGGCTGCCGGGCTGACGACGAATGCCGTCTTCGGGCTGCTGCGCGGCAGCATCCTCGGCGCAGTCGTCGCGAGCGCCGGCGGCACCCTCGGCGGCTATGACGCCGGTCAGGTCACCGCCTACGTCTGGTGGGGCCAGGCCCTGCTCGGGGCGATCGGCCTGGCCGGCTGGTCCGAGCTGCGCGACCGGGTGCGCTCCGGGGACGTTGCGATCGACTTCCTGCGTCCCCTGAGTGTGCCGCTCGGCTATCTCGCCGGCGACCTCGGGCGCGCCGCGGTCAACCTGCTCGGTCGTGGGCTGCCGATGATCGTGCTCGCCGTGTTGGTCTTCCGGATGCCGCTGCCCACCGACCCGGTGACCTGGCTGCTCGGGTTCGTCGCGATCCTCGTCGGCGTCGTCGTGGCCTTCCTCGGCACCTATCTGCTCAACGCCACCTGCTTCTGGGTCGTCGAGAGCCGCGGTCTGCAGGTCTGCTACCTCGTCGCGTCGGGGTTCCTCTCCGGCCTCTACCTGCCGGTGCACTGGTTCCCCGAGTGGCTGCTGCTGCTCGCCCGTTGCACGCCCTTCCCGTCGACTCTGCAGGCACCCCTCGACGTGCTCTCCGGCCGGGTCTCCGGCGCTGCGGCCGTCACCACCGTCGTCATCCAACTCTCCTGGGCCACAACGCTGTTCGTCGCCGCGCAGGTCGTCACCGCGCTGGGCCGCCGGCACCTGGAGGTGCAGGGTGGCTGAGCCGACCCGCGGTGGTTCGCTCGCGGCATACCGGACCATCCTGCGCGCCCGGATGCGCGCCCAGGCGAGCTATCGGATCAGCTTCGCCACCGACCTGCTCGGCACCCTGCTCGTCGGCCTCACCGAGCTCGCCGAGGTGTGGGTGATCTACCACAACGTACCCCTGCTCGGCGGCCTCGACTTCGCCGCGGCGCTGCTCGTCTTCGGCGTCACGAACATCTGCTTCGCCGCTGCCGACCTCGTCGTCGGCCACCTCGACACCGTCCCGAGCCTGGTCCGCGCCGGCACCATCGACGCCTTCTACGTGCGGCCGCTGTCCCTGCTCGGCCAGCTCGTCACCAGCGACATCTCGCTGCGCCGGATCGGCCGGCTCACCGTCGGCATCGTCGTGCTCGCGATCGCCTGGAGCGCAGCCGGCGTCGCCCCGACCCTCACCAACGCAACCCTGCTCGGGCTCGCGCTGGTCAGCGGCACGGCAATCTTCGCGGGGCTGTTCACCATCGCGGCCGGCCTGCAGTTCTTCCTCATCGACGGCCGCGAGTTCACGAACTCCTTCGTCTACGGCGGCTCGTATGCCGCGCAGCAGAGCTCGCTCGTCTACCCGCCTCCTGTGCGGGTGCTGTTCACCTTCGTCGTGCCGAGCGCCTTCGTCGGCTATCTCCCGGCGATCGCGCTCATCGGCCTGCCCGGCGGGCCGATCGCCGACCCGGCCTGGGCCTGGTGGTCGCCGCTCGCCGCGCTCGCCGTCTGGGTGGCCGCGGCGCTGGCCTGGCGCTCCGGCACCACCCACTACCAAGGAGGAGGCGGATGAGCACGCCGAGCATCGACGTCCACGAGCTCACCCGGATCTACCGCCGCCGGGGGAGCGCGCTCACCGCCGTCGACCGGATGACCTTCACGATCGAGCCGGGCGAGTCGGTCGGCTACATCGGCGCCAACGGTGCCGGCAAGTCGACGACGATCAAGATGCTCACCGGCATCCTGCGTCCCACGTCCGGCACCGTGCGCACCTGCGGCCTGGACCCGCAGCGCCGGCGCCAGGACGTCGCGCGGCGGATCGGCGTCGTCTTCGGACAGCGCTCGCAGCTGTGGTGGGACCTGCCGCTGGCCGAGTCCTTCGCCATCCTCGGCTCGATCCACCGGCTCGACGCCGCCACCACCCGGGCCCGCACCGACGAGCTCGTCGAGCGACTCGAGATGGGGCCCACCCTGGCCACCCCCGTGCGCCAGCTCTCGCTCGGCCAGCGGATGCGCGCCGAGATCGCCGCCGCGCTGCTGCACCGCCCGCAGCTGCTCGTCCTCGACGAGCCGACGATCGGGCTCGACGTGCTGTCCAAGCAGCGGCTGCGCGAGTTCCTCCGGGACCAGCGGGCGGCATACGGGACGACGCTGCTGCTCACCACCCACGACATGGGCGACATCGAGCGGCTCTGCGAGAGAGTGCTGCTCGTCGACCACGGGCGGCTCGCCTTCGACGGCACGTTGTCGGGCCTGGCGGCGACAGTGTCGGCCCGGCGGGTGCTCGTCGTCGATCTCGCCGCACCGTGCGCGGACCTCGTCGACATCCCCGGCACCGAGCATCTCGGCTCCGAGGCCGAGGGGCTGCGGCAGCGCCTCGCCCTCGCCGCCGGTCGCAGAGTGGGAGCTGGCGTCTCCATCGCCCAGGTGCTCGCCACGATCGCCGAGCGTGCCGAGGTGCGTGACCTCACCGTCGAGGAGCCGGACATCGAGGACGTCGTCCGGCGGGTCTACGCCGCCTCCCGCGACCTGCCGTGACTCTGGAAAAGATCAGGCGGGCGTCCGCGTGACACGCCTACTCTCAAGGCGTAGCCGACGAGCCCTACCCGGTGACCATCGTGACGGCGCGATACGGCGGCACCTACGAAGTCGGGCGGGGGCTTGCCTTCCCCTCGCATCCTGACCAGCTGCCGGCCGACTGGGACGCTGGCGACGTCATGTGCGCCCGGTTCTGGGGCGACCGCGCCAGGCAGCAGGAGATCGGAGGCGGCCACTCCCCGGAGCTGGCCTACGCCGACCTGCTGTCGAAGCAGGCGCGGAGGCGATCTGCGTCCGGCCGCGAGCCAGCGTGGCACGTCGTCCTCGACGCGCTTCAGGGCCGCCATGGCACCGATGCAGGCCCACCAACGACCGACGTCCGCCGCGCCGAGCGCGTCAGCGACGAGCGCCGCGAGCGAGGGCGGCGCGGCTCGTCCTAGACGAGGCGCTCGCCCGCCTCGGTGCGCGCACCGTACGCCAGCGCCGGTGAGGCGCCACAGACCTCACCCAGCGCACGGCAGAATGGCGGGCGTGTCCATCGCCGTTCGCCCCTCCGAGCTCGACCCCGCCATCGCCGACCGGCTCAAGCGCGACGCCGACGGCCTGGTCGCGGCGATCGTCCAACAGCACGACACCGGCGAGGTGCTCATGCTCGGCTGGATGGACGACGAGGCGCTGCACCGCACCCTCACCACCGGCCGGGTGACCTTCTGGAGCCGCTCACGGCAGGAGTACTGGCGCAAGGGCGACACCTCCGGCCATGTCCAGCACGTCCACTCGGTCGCCCTCGACTGCGACGGCGACGCCCTGCTCGTGCGGGTCGAGCAGGTCGGTGCGGCCTGCCACACCGGCGACCGGACCTGCTTCCAGGCCAGTCCGCTGCCAGTGAGTGGCGTCTGAAGCAGACTGTCCTCGTGGCTGAGGGTGGGTAGGTCGCGCGAGTGGTGAGTTGGCCACGCGCTGGGGGGCGCTGAGGGTGGGTAGGTCGCGCGAGTGGTGAGTTGGTCACGCGCTGGGGGGCGCTGAGGGTGGGCAGGTCGCGCGAGTGGTGAGTTGGGCGCGCGATGGGGGTGGCCGGCATCAGTCCGCACCACCAGCCCCGGGTCACGTGGGGAAGAATGGCGCGGTGCCCGCCCAGCCAGCCAGCCCCCGCACCACCAACCCCGACGTGCACGCCGAGCTCGGCTGGGGGCAGACCTGGCCGAGCCTGCCACTCTTCCTCGAGCTCGCCCGCGATCGCCGGGTCATCCCGGTATGCCGCCGGCTGCTCGCCGACGGTGAGACCCCCCTCGGCGTCTACCGCAAGCTCGCCAAGGGCGAGCCGGGCACCTTCCTGCTCGAGTCGGCCGAGCACGGGGGAGTGTGGAGCCGCTACTCGATCGTCGGCGCCCACAGCGCCGCCACGCTCACCGAGCAGGACGGCGAGGCGGTGTGGCTCGGCACGCCACCGGCCGGCGTCCCCACCGGTGGCGTGCCCACCGACGCGCTGCGCGACACCGTCGCCGCGCTCGCCACCGACCGGATCGCCGGCCTCCCGCCGCTCACCGGGGGCATGGTCGGGGCGATCACCTACGACGCCGTGCGCCGCTGGGAGCGGGTGCCCGACGCCGGCCGCGACGACCTGCACCTGCCGGAGATCGGCATGGTCCTCGCGGTCGACCTCGCCGTCCTCGACCACGCCGACGGCTCGCTGCTGCTCATCGCCAATGCCGTCAACTGGGACGACTCCGACGAGCGCGCCGAGCAGGCCTGGGCCGACGCCGTCGACCGGCTCGACCGGATGACCGCCGACCTCGCCGCCCCGGCCCCGTCGACGGTCGCCGTCGTCGAGCCGGTCGAGACCCCGGTGACGAGCTCGCACGAGCACGAGCAGTTCCTCGACATCGTCGAGCGGGCCAAGGAGTCGATCCGCGCCGGCGACGCCTTTCAGATCGTTGTCTCGCAACGCTTCTCGACACCGTGCGACGCGGACCCCATCGACGTCTACCGCGCGCTGCGGGCCTCCAACCCCAGTCCCTACATGTACCTGCTGCGCCTCCCACACCCGGACGGCACGGCATACGACATCGTCGGCAGCAGCCCCGAGGCGCTCATCAAGGTGACCGGCCGGCAGGCGATCACCCACCCCATTGCCGGCTCGCGCCCGCGCGGCAAGACGCCCGAGGACGACGTCCGGCTCGCCGACGAGCTCGCCGCCGACACCAAGGAGCGGGCCGAGCACGTCATGCTCGTCGACCTCTCGCGCAACGACCTGCAGCGGGTATGCCGCGCCGGCACCGTCGACACCGTCGAGTTCATGACGATCCGCCGCTACAGCCACATCATGCATCTCGAGTCCACGGTCGTCGGCGAGCTCGCCGACGGACGCAGCGCCTACGACGTGCTCGCCGCGACCTTCCCGGCCGGCACCCTCTCGGGCGCGCCGAAGCCGATGGCGATGGCGCTCATCGACGACTTCGAGGGGCTCAAGCGCGGGCTCTACGGCGGCGTCGTCGGCTATCTCGACCTCGCTGGCGACATGGACATGGCGATCGCGATCCGCACGGTGCTCATCCGAGACGGGATCGCGCACGTCCAGGCCGGAGCCGGCATCGTCGCGGACTCCGTGCCGCAGCTGGAGTACGAGGAGACCCAGCACAAGGCCGCCGCGGGCCTCCGGGCCGTGCGCGCCGCACTCGGCCTGCACCTGGCTGGAGAGCGCCGGTGAGCAAGCGCACCGGCCTGCTCGTCGTCGCGGGCGTGCTCGCGGCATACCTGCTCTCGGGCAGTCTGCCGTGGGTGACCGGTACGTCGAGCGACGCCGTGCTGGCCGGCCGGGCGCTCTCGGCGACCGGGGCCCAGCTCGCGCCCGGCGCCACGGCCCTCGCGCTCGCCGTCGCCGCCTCGCTCATCGCCCTCGCCACCGTCGGTCCGCGCCTGCGGTATGCCGCCTCGGCGCTGCTCGTGCTCGCCGCGCTCGGCGTGCTCGTGCTGGCGCTGCCACCCCTGCTCGACCCCGCCACCGCTCTCGGTCGGCAGGCGGCCGAGCTCGCCGGTCGAGCCGGCTCGGTGGTGCCGGTGACCGCTGCCCGCACCCCAGCCGCCTGGCTCGGCCTCCTCGCGGCCGTCGGACTGCCCGTCACGGCGGGGGCCGTCGGGTGGGGGGCGCGCGGGTGGAGCGGGCTGTCCAGCAGGTTCGAGCGGGCGGACTCGGCGCCGGCCGGGCCGACGGGCGTCCGCCGCTCGGCCTGGGACGAGCTGAGCGAGGGAGCAGACCCCACCGGGAGCGACACCCCAGGCCCAGCCGGGACACCGGAGCGCTGACCTGACAGAATGGCGGAGACCCGCACGACGTGAAGGAGAACCCCATGGCCGCCACCGAGCACCACGACAACCACGGGCAGAGCGTCGCCGCGTGGACCGCGGTGGGGATCATCCTCGTCGCCGCCGTGCTCATGTCGATCGCCGTCGTCTGGCCGGCGAACCTCTTCTACCTGTTCTGGGTCGGGGCCGTGCTCGCGGTCGTCGGGGTCGTCGTCGGCAAGGTGCTCGCGATGGCCGGCTATGGCGTGAAGAAGCACGAGGACGACCCGCTCAAGCCGGGCCGCAGCCAGATCGACAGCGGCATCAAGTAGAGCCTCGTCCGCGCGGCTGTCGGCGGACCAGCGCGAGCGGCCCAGCCGGCGGAACGCGATCGTGACGCCTGTCGTCCCACCCGGCGCGTGATCGGCCGGTAAGGTCGAGCCAAGCCTGAGTCAGCCAGTCACCCAAGGACCCAGAAAGGTCGCTATGAGCTACGGAAGCCCGCCCCCGCCCCCGCCGCCCCCTGGTGGCGGCGCTCCCAATCCGGGCGACCAGCCCGAGTGGGGGCAGCAGCCCCACCAGCCCCAGGGCGGTCAGCCCTACGGATCCCAGCCCCCGCCCCCCGCCTACGGCGCGGCCCCGGGCTATGGCGCTGCCACGTCGACCCCGCCGAGCAACAACCTCGTGCTGGCGATCCTGTCCACCGTGCTGTGCTGCATCCCGATCGGCATCTACGCCATCCTGCAGGCCAACAAGGTCAACACGCTGTGGGCGCAGGGCGACCAGGCGGGTGCCCACAAGGCAGCCGCGGACGCCAAGAAGTGGTCGATCATCGCGATCGTCTCCGGCTTCGTGGTGGGCGTCGTCTACTTCATCTTCTCGTTCATGGTCGCGGCTTCCGGGACCAGCACCCGCTGAGCAATGTCCGTTGCCAGCACGCACGCCGTGGGCTCCCCAGCGATGGGAGCTCGCGGCGTGCTGCTGCCAGGGGCTCTAACACTGGCGGCCGGTTGCGTCGCCGGATACGTCTACACCGCGGACCCCAATGTCGCCGGCACCTGGTATCCGCCCTGTCCTTTCCTCACCCTCACCGGCCTCTGGTGTCCTGGCTGCGGCTCGGCTCGTGCCCTGCACGCCCTGCTGCATCTCGACCTCGGCACCGCCTTGGCCCGCAATCCCCTCGCGGTCGTCGTCTACGGCTACGTCCTCGTGGCCTTCCTGGCCTGGACGCGCCGCCGGGTGACTGGAGCGCCACGGCGCCTCGCCGCTCCGTGGGTCACCCGGACCGTGCTTGTCGGCGTGGTCCTCTTCTGGATCCTGCGGAATCTCCCCGGGATGACCTGGTTGTCACCCGCCTGATCCAGCATCTGGCCGCGCTCGGGGGAACGACGCGGCGCCCTCCATCGTCATCTCGGGGACCGCATCCGTCCAAGGAGCACGTATGAGCACCGAGCCACTCGGCCAGTCCGGCCAGGACACCGGTCCGTGGTCGGAACTGCCGAACGGCCGCACCCAGCCACTCGGTCACTCGCCCACGACCCGGCTCCCCGCGCCTGCCGCCGCCCAGCAAGTGTCGGCCAGTCAGCCGCCGGGAGGCCAACCTCCCTCGCACGCTGCGCCGGCCCCGCACCATACCTTGTCGGAGTATCCGGATCTCTACACTCCCGACCCGACCACGCCGCCGCTGCCAGCCGCCGGCTGGGGCTCTGCCGGGCCGGCCTATGGAGCTCAGGCTCCGGGAGCCCCTGGCTACGGCCCGCCCGCCTACGTGCCGCCCACCTATGGTCCGCCCGTCCCCGGTTACGGCCCCGTCGGCCCCGGCTCCGGTCCCTACGGCGCCCCTCCTGCTCCCACGCCCGGCTACGGACCGGCACCGGTCACGGGCTATGGCTCCGCCCCACCACCCGTGCCGTACGGCTACGGCTACGGCTACGGCTACGGGATGCCGGTCCAGCAGCAGGCCCAGTCGGCGACCGCGTCGCTCGTGTGGGGGATCCTCAGCATCCCGCTGGTCTTCATGTGCTACATCGGCTTCATCCCGGGCATCGTCGCGATCGTGCTGGGGCGCAAGGCGATGGCCCAGGTCGACCAGTCCGGAGGGCAGCTGGGCGGCCGTAGCCAGGCCAAGGCCGGGTTCATCTGCGGGATCGTGGGCATCGCGCTCAACGTCCTCTGGTTCGGCTTCTTCGCCTTCCTGATGTCCGCCTCGAGGTACTGACCGCCGCGGCGTGAGCACGATGATCGGCGCCGCGCGATCCGGGCTAGCCTGAGCGGGTGTCCACCCCAGCCACGACCTCGGTGCTCGACGACATCGTCGCCGGCGTGCGCATCGACCTCGCCGAGCGGATGCGCCACACCAGCCTCGAGCAGCTCCACGAGCGCATCGCGACGATCGCACCGGCCATCGACGCCGAGGCTGCGCTGCGCGCCGCGCCCGGCATGGCGGTCATCGCCGAGGTCAAGCGGGCCAGCCCGAGCAAGGGCGCCCTCGCCGAGATCGCCGACCCCGCCGCGCTGGCCACCTCGTATGCCGCGGGCGGCGCCACTGCGGTCAGCGTGCTCACCGAGCAGCGCCGCTTCCGCGGCTCGCTGGCCGACCTCGACGCCGTGCGCGCCGCGGTGTCGATCCCGGTGCTGCGCAAGGACTTCCTCGTCGAGCCCTATCAGATCGTCGAGGCCCGCGCCCATGGCGCGGACCTCGTGCTGCTCATCGTCGCCTCGCTCTCCGACCGCGAGCTCGTCGGGCTCCGAGAGCTGGCCGAGAGCCTCGGCATGACCGCCCTCGTCGAGGTGCACGACGAGCTCGAGACCCGCCGCGCCGTCGACTCCGGAGCCCGAGTCATCGGCGTCAACTCCCGCAATCTCAAGACGCTCGAGGTCGACCCCGCCGTGTTCGCCCGCCTCGCCCCGCTCATCCCGCAGCACTGCGTCGCGGTCGCCGAGTCCGGCATCCGGGGCGTGGCCGACGTCCAGAGGTATGCCGCGTCCGGCGCCACCGCCGTGCTCGTCGGCGAGGCGCTGGTCACCGGTGGCGACCCGACCGGCACGGTCGGCGAGTTCGCGGCGGTGGGGCGGCGCGGCATACCGGATGTGCTTGGGGGACAACGGGATCGACGCAGTGCGGAGGGAGCGCAATGACCGACGGACGGTTCGGCGACTTCGGGGGCCGATTCGTGCCCGAGGCGCTCATCCCGGCGCTCGAGCAGCTCGACGAGGTGCGTCGCAAGGCTGCCGTCGATCCCGAGTTCATCGGCGAGCTGGAGCGGCTGCACCGCACCTACACCGGCCGCCCGTCGCTGCTCACCGAGGTGCCGCGGTTCGCCGAGCACTGCGGCGGCGCGCGCGTGCTGCTCAAGCGCGAGGACCTCAACCACACCGGCTCGCACAAGATCAACAACGTCCTCGGCCAGGCACTGCTGGCCAAGCGGATGGGCAAGAGCCGGGTCATCGCCGAGACCGGAGCCGGCCAGCACGGCGTCGCCACCGCCACCGCCGCCGCGCTCCTCGGTCTCGACTGCGTCGTCTACATGGGCAAGGTCGACACCGAGCGGCAGGCGCTCAACGTCGCCCGGATGCGGCTGCTCGGTGCCCGAGTCGTCGCGGTGACCAACGGCAGCCAGACCCTCAAGGACGCGGTCAACGAGGCGCTGCGCGACTGGGTCGCCAACGTCGACTCGACCCACTACGTGCTCGGCACGGTGACCGGCCCGCACCCCTTCCCCGAGATGGTCCGCGACTTCCACCGGATCATCGGCGTCGAGGCCCGGGCCCAGGTGCTCGACCTGATCGGTCGACTGCCCGACGTCGTGATCGCCTGCGTCGGAGGCGGATCCAACGCGATGGGCATCTTCCACCGCTTCCTCGACGACGAGACCGTCCGGCTCGTCGGGGTCGAGGCCGGGGGAGAGGGGGTCGAGTCCGGCAAGCACGCCGCCCGCTTCTCCGGCGGCACTCGCGGCGTCCTGCACGGGGCGGCCACCTACGTGCTGCAGAACGAGGACGGCCAGACCATCGAATCCCATTCGGTCTCAGCGGGATTGGACTATCCCAGCGTCGGCCCGGAGCACGCTCACCTCTTCGAGATCGGCCGCGCGGAATACCGCGACGCCACCGACGACGAGGCGATGGAGGCCTTCCGACTGCTCTGCCGGACCGAGGGGATCATCCCCGCCATCGAGTCCGCCCACGCCCTCGCGGGGGCGATCGAGCTCGGTCGTGAGCTCGGCCCCGAGGCGGTCCTGCTCGTCTCGCTGTCCGGTCGCGGGGACAAGGACGTGCACACCGCCGGCCGCTGGTTCGGGCTGCTCGACGAGCACGGCACGGTCATCGAGGACGACGAGGAGGGTATGCCGTGAGCGCCAGCGAGGTGCCGACGGCAGCGCCGCGGCCGCTCACCCGGGGCCGCCAGGTGCTCGACGCCTGCCGGGCCGAGGGGCGGGCGGCCTTGGTGGGCTACCTGCCGGTGGGCTTTCCCAGCGTGCAGGGGTCGATCGAGGCGATGGTCGCCATGGTCGAGGCCGGTGCCGACATCGTCGAGGTCGGCATGCCCTACAGCGACCCCATCCTCGACGGCCCACTCATCCAGCGGGCCACCGAGGCCGCCCTCGAGCGTGGCTGCCGGGTCTCCGACGTGTTCGCTGCGGTGCGCGGCGTCGTCGAGGCGGGCGCCGCGGCATACGTGATGATCTATTGGAACCTCGTGCTCGCCCGCGGGGTCGACCGCTTCGCCGCCGAGCTCGCCGAGGCCGGCGGCTCGGGCCTGATCACCCCCGACCTCATCCCCGACGAGGCGGGTGACTGGCTGGCCGCGAGCGACGCCCACGAGCTCGACCGGGTCTTCCTCGTCGCGCCGTCCTCGACGCCGGAGCGGGTCGCCGGCGTCGCCACCGCGAGCCGCGGCTTCATCTACGCGGCATCCCTGATGGGCGTCACCGGCACCCGGACCAGCGTCGGCTCGGCCGCCGAAGGGCTGGTGGCCCGCACCCGCGAGGTCACCGACCTGCCGATCGGCGTCGGGCTCGGGGTCTCCACCCGCGCGCAGGCCGCCGAGGTCGCCGGCTTCGCCGACGCCGTCATCGTCGGGTCGGCGCTCGTGCGGGCCCTCGGCGACGGCGGCATCCCGGCGCTGCGCGAGGTCACCGCCGAGCTCGCCGCAGGCGTTCGCGAGGGGCGCCGGTGAGCCCGACCAGCCGTCAGCTGGACCTGCTCGGCACGGTGCTGCGGCTCGTCGTCGGCGGGGTGCTGCTCGTCGCCGGGGCGCTCAAGGTGACGAACCTGGCCGCCTCGGCGTTCGCGGTCCGGGCCTATCAGCTGCTGCCCTACGACCTCGCCGGGTATGTCGGCCATGCCTTGCCGGTCGCCGAGATCGCGGTCGGGGTGCTGCTCGTGCTCGGCTTGTTCACCAGGGCGGGGGCGATCGCCGCCGCCCTGCTCCTGCTCGCGTTCGTCATCGGGATCGCCTCGGCGTGGGCGCGAGGCCTGTCCATCGACTGCGGTTGCTTCGGTGGCGGCGGGACCATCGAGGCGTCCCGCACGGCCTATCCGCTGGAGCTGACCCGCGATGTGGCACTGCTGCTCGCGGCGGCGTGGCTCGTCGTCCGCCCGCGCACGGCATACGCGCTCGACACCCGACTGTGACCTGAGCACCGTCGACGCTGGGGGAGAATGGCCGGTATGCCGCGCCCTGACGCCTCCGCCAAGATCGCTGCCGCCGCCCCCAAGTCCAGCTCGACGAAGGTGTGGCTGGCCGCCCTCGTGACGCTGCTCGTCGTCGGGGGCATCGTCGCCGCCGTCGTGCTCGGTGGCCGCAAGGACAGCCCCGCACCGGGTGCCACCCCCTCCGGCTCCGGCTCGGTCTCCGGATCCGGCCAGACCTCGCCGACTCCCCGGGTGCCCAAGGGGGCATCCGGCTTCGGCGGCACGATGGTGGTGAGCCAGGGCAAGGCCGGCGCGCCGACGCTGGAGATCTTCGAGGACCCGCAGTGTCCGGCCTGCGCCCAGTTCGAGCACGTCTTCGGCCAGGTCATCGAGGACATGGCGGCCAAGGGCGAGATCACCCTCAAGGTCCACACCATGAGCTTCCTTGACGCGATGCTCAAGAACACCTCATCCACCCGCGCGGCCAATGCCGCCTTCTGCGCGGCCGACCAGGGCGTGTTCCGCGCCTACACCGATGCGACGTATGCCGGTCAGCCGGCTCAGGAGGGCAAGGGCTGGACCGACGCCGAGCTCGAGGCCTTCGCCATGCGGGCCAAGGTGCCCGACCTGCCGCAGTGGCAGGCCTGCCAGAAGGCGCTCACCTACCAGGCGCACATCGCCGAGCTCGAGACGACTGCGGAGAAGGCCGGCGTCACGAGCACCCCGACCATCCTCGTCAACGGCAAGAAGCTCACCATCGACAGTGGGGACCCGGCGGCCTTCCGGGCCAAGGTCCTCGCGGCGGCGCAGTGATCGGGGTCGCGCTGGCCCTGCCGGCCGAGATCCCCAGCCCCACGACCGGGGTCTGGTGGCTCGGACCGGTGCCGATCCGCGGCTATGCGATGTCCATCCTGCTCGGCATCATCGTCGCGATCTGGCTCACCTCGCGGCGGCTCGACGATCGCGGCGGCCGGCCCGGGCAGGTGCTCGACATCTCGGCGTGGGCGGTGCCCTTCGGGATCGTCGGCGGTCGGATCTACCACGTCATCACGACGCCCCAGCCCTACTTCGGCGAGGGGGGCAACCCGTGGCACGCCTTCCGGATCTGGGAGGGCGGGCTCGGCATCTGGGGGGCCATCGCGCTCGGCGCGGTCGGGGCATGGCTTGGCTGTCGGCGGCACGGGGTGGCCTTCCGGGACTTCGCCGACGCCGCCGCCCCCGGGATCCTCGTCGCGCAGGCGCTCGGGCGGTTCGGGAACTGGTTCAACAACGAGATCTACGGGCCGCCGACCGACCTGCCCTGGGCGCTGCGGATCCATGAGTGGGACTCCTCGGCCGGGCACGCGGTGCTCGACAGCTCGGGCAACCCCATCGTCAAGGGGCTCTTCCACCCGACCTTCCTCTACGAGGCGATCTGGTGCCTGCTGCTCGCCGCAGCGCTGGTGTGGCTGGACGGGCGGCGGCCGCTCAAGCCGGGGCAGGTCTTCGCGCTCTACGTCGTGGGCTACCCGGTGGGGCGGTTCTTCATCGAGAACATCCGCACCGACGACGCCAACCGGATCCTTGGGCTGCGGGTCAACGTGTGGGTGTCGGTGCTGGTGTTCCTGCTGGGGCTGGTGCTCTACCGGCAGGCCGGCCGGCGCACCGTGCCGGCGGGGGAGGGCAAGCGTCCGTCGAGTGCGGATGAGTTGGGAGAGGCCGAGCCGGGGGAGCCTCCGGCCGCCGAGGGCGACGGCGATCCTGCGGAAGCCGGGACCATGGCCGCCGATGGCGATGTGGAGCAGGCCGCGACCCCCGCGACGGCGAAGGCCGCTGCCGCGGCAGGGGCGGGCGGGAAGCCGGCCACGCGGCATACCGACTGAGTCGAGGCAGCGCGGGTGGAGGTATTCCTCCCGCCTCAGCACCTCGCGAGATACCTCCAACCGCTGAGACGGCGCGCCCTTACGCGCCGCCCACCCCGGGGTGGAGGTATTCCGCTGGCCTGTGCACCAGGCGGATCACCTCCACCGGTCGGCGAAGCGAGGCTGTCCACACCCCCACCCGCGGCGAGGCGGATGTCCACAGCCACGTCGCGCGGGCTGGCAGGGGTCGATTCGTCACCGCAACGCTGGGGGCATGTCGATCACCCTGCCCGATCGTGTCCGCCCGCGCACCCGCTCGACTCACCTCGAGCGCCAGGAGCGCCGAGCCCGAGCGGTGCACCTGGCCGACCAGTACGGCGGCGTGCTGTCCCGGCGCCAGCTGCAGACCCTGGGCTACTCCGACGAGCGAGTCCGGGCCGAGCTCCGCGCGGAGCGCTGGCGCAGTCATGGCCGGCAGACCATCGCCGTGCGAACCGGGGAGCTCTCCGACGAGGCCCGGCGCTGGCGGGCGATCTGGGAGGTCGGCCCCCGGATCGCGGTGCTTGACGGACTCTCGGCGCTTCAGCTCTTCGGCGTGCAGGGTCTGTCCGATCGCGATGTGCACGTGTCGGTTCCGCACACCTGCGCAGTCGCACCGGTGGCAGGAGTGGTGATCCACAAGGTCCGTCGACGCCATCCCGCCGATCTCATCAGCGTCGGTATGCCGCGCAGTTGGCCGGCCGCCGCCGCGATCCGGGCTGCGCACTGGGCGGTGTCGGATCGGCAGGCCGCCTTGATGCTCGTGCTGCCGGTGCAGCAGCGGTTGATCACCGGCCGGCAGCTGGTGGAGGCCACCGCCCGGGTGCGGGGCCGCACTCGGCGCCGGTTGATCGCGCTGCTGGCCCGCGACATCGCCGACGGTGCTCAGTCGCTGGGCGAGCTCGACATGGCGGCACTGTGTCGCGCCTACGGCTTGCCGGCCCCCAGCCGGCAGAGTGTGCGTCGGCTGCGGGACGGAACGGCATACCTGGATGTGGCGTGGGACGAGCACCGGCTCGTGCTGGAGATCGACGGAGCAGGACACGCTCGTGGGCTGGCGTACGGAAACGACAGCTTGCGCCAGAACGAGCTCACGCTCGGCTCGGAGCGGGTGTTGCGGATCGACCTGATCGGCCTGCGCCTGCACGAGCGTGAGCTGATGAGCCAGCTCGCCCGCGGACTCGGCGTCCCAGGCCGCGCCGGCGAGTGAGGAACGAACGAGCCGGCCGAAAGCGGCTGGTTCGGGACGCCGATCGATGTGACCGCGTCCCAGGCCGCGCCGGCGAGTGAGGAACGAACGAGCCGGCTGGAAGCGGCTGGTTCGGGACGCCGATCGATGTGACCGCGTCCCAGGCCGCGCCGGCG
>DAOTIG010000010.1:0-3523 GCA_035448065.1 Dermatophilaceae bacterium | reverse complement strand
AGTGAGGAACGAACGAGCCGGCTGGAAGCGGCCGGCGCGGGTGGAGGTATTTGACCGGCCTCAGCACCTGGCGAGATACCTCCGATCGATGGGGAGGAGTGGGGAGCGCGGGGTGGAGGTATTTGACCGGCCTCAGCACCTGGCGAGATACCTCCAATCGAGGGAGAGGAGTCTTATGGAGTGAGATGCGGCGTTTCACATTGTAGGACGGCCGAGAGGTCCGATAGTCTTCCGACGCTGGCCATCGCCGTCCAGCGGCTCTCTCTAGGTGCCCGGATGCCACCGGGCCAGACTCCAAGGACGGTGTGCGGCATGACGCATTCGCGCCCCCTCTTCACGGCTCTGCCCGCCGACACCGGGCTCTACCGCCGTGAGCACGAGCACGACGCCTGCGGTGTGGCCATGGTCGCCACGCTGCGCGGTCGTGCCGGGCACGACATCGTCGAGCACGCTCTCACCGCCCTGCGCAACCTCGACCACCGCGGCGCGACCGGCGCCGACCCGCTCGTCGGCGACGGCGCCGGCATCCTCACCCAGGTCCCCGACCGCTTCCTGCGCGACGTCACCGGCGAGCTCGGCTTCGAGCTGCCCAGCGTCGGCCGGTATGCCGTGGGCGCCGCCTTCCTGCCCGCCGACGAGTCCGCGCGGGCCGAGGCGGTGTGCCGGATCGAGGCGATCGCGGCCGAGGAGGGTCTGCGGGTCATCGGCTGGCGCGACCTGCCGCACACGCCGGACCTCGTCGGGCGGATGGCCCGCGAGGTGATGCCGCACTTCGCGCAGCTCTTCGTCGCCGACGCCGCGCAGGAGCAGCCGAAGAGTGGGATCGACCTGGACCGGCTGGTCTACGCGCTGCGCAAGCGCGCCGAGCACGAGGTGAGCGTCTACTTCGCGTCCCTGTCGTCGCGGACCCTCGTCTACAAGGGGATGCTCACCACCGGGCAGCTCGAGCCCTTCTTCCCCGACCTGTCCGACCCGCGCTTCGAGACCGAGCTGGCCCTGGTCCACTCGCGCTTCTCGACCAACACCTTCCCGTCCTGGCCGCTGGCCCACCCCTACCGGCTGATCGCGCACAACGGCGAGATCAACACCGTCAAGGGCAACCGCAACTGGATGCGGGCCCGCGAGTCGATGCTCGCCAGCGAGCTCATCCCCGGCGACCTGCAGCGGCTCTTCCCGATCTGCGACCCGACCGGGTCGGACTCGGCGTCCTTCGACGAGGTCCTCGAGCTGCTGCACCTCGGCGGCCGCTCGCTGCCGCATGCGGTGCTCATGATGATCCCCGAGGCGTGGGAGAACCACGCCGACATGGACCCGGCCCGACGGGCCTTCTACGAGTACCACTCCAACCTCATGGAGCCGTGGGACGGCCCGGCCTGTGTCACCTTCACCGACGGCACCCTCATCGGTGCCGTCCTGGACCGCAACGGGCTGCGCCCAGGGCGCTACTCGGTCACCGACGACGGGCTCGTCGTGCTCGCCTCCGAGACCGGGGTGCTCGAGCTGGACCCCTCCCGGGTGGTCAAGAAGGGCCGGCTGCAGCCGGGCCGGATGTTCCTCGTCGACACCGAGCACGGCCGGCTCGTCGGCGACGACGAGATCAAGGCCGAGCTGGCCGCCGAGGCGCCCTACGACGAGTGGCTGCACGCCGGCCTGATCCGGCTGCAGGACCTGCCCGAGCGCGAGCACATCGTGCACACCGCGAAGTCGGTCGCCCGCCGCCAGCAGACCTTCGGCTACACCCAGGAGGAGCTGCGGATCCTGCTGGCCCCGATGGCCAAGGCCGGTGCCGAGGCGATCGGGTCGATGGGCACCGACTCGCCGATCGCCGTGCTGTCCAGCCGGCCGCGGCTCATCTTCGACTACTTCAGCCAGCTCTTCGCCCAGGTGACCAACCCGCCGCTCGACGCGATCCGCGAGGAGCTCGTCACCTCGCTCGGCACGGTCATCGGCCCCGAGGGCAACATCCTCGAGGAGAACCCCCAGCACGCCCGGAAGGTCGTGGTGGACTTCCCGGTCATCGACAACGACCAGCTCGCCAAGGTCGTGCACATCAACGCCGACGGCGACCTGCCCGGCTACGCGACCCACGTCGTGCGCGGCCTCTACGACGTCACCGGCGGCGCCGCCGCGATGCAGGCCCGGCTCGAGGAGATCTTCGGCGAGGTGTCGGCGGCCATCGACCGAGGGGTGCGCTTCGTCGTCCTCTCCGACCGCGACTCTGGCCGCGACCTGGCCCCGATCCCGTCGCTGCTGCTCACCTCTGCGGTGCACCACCACCTCATCCGGGAGAAGACCCGCACCCAGGTCGGGCTCATCGTCGAGGCCGGCGACGTCCGCGAGGTGCACCACGTCGCCCTGCTCGTCGGCTTCGGCGCGGCGGCGGTCAACCCCTACCTCGCGATGGAGACCGTCGAGGACATGGTGCGCTCCGGCGCGCTCAAGGGCGTGACCGCGGAGAAGGCCGTCGCCAACCTCATCAAGGCGCTCGGCAAGGGCGTGCTCAAGGTGATGAGCAAGATGGGCATCTCCACCGTCGCCTCCTACTGCGGCGCGCAGGTCTTCGAGGCCATCGGCCTCTCGCAGGAGCTCGTCGACCGCTACTTCACCGGCACGGTGAGCCAGCTGGGCGGCGTCGGGCTCGACGTCATCGCCGCGGAGTCCGCGGCGCGGCACGCCGCGGCATACCCGCCGGAGGGCGTCCACAACGCGCACCGCACCCTCTGGGTCGGCGGCGAGTACCAGTGGCGGCGCGAGGGCGAGCCGCACCTCTTCGACCCGGACACCGTCTTCCGCCTGCAGCACTCGACCCGCCAGCGGCGCTACGACATCTTCAAGCAGTACACCGCGCGGGTCGACGAGCAGGCCGAGCGGCTGATGACGCTGCGCGGGCTGTTCGAGTTCGCGGACTCCTCGGTGACCGGGCGCGAGGCCATCGACATCGACGAGGTCGAGCCGGTGAGCGAGATCGTCAAGCGCTTCTCCACCGGCGCGATGTCCTACGGCTCGATCAGCCGCGAGGCCCACGAGACGCTCGCCATCGCGATGAACCGGCTCGGGGGCAAGTCCAACACCGGGGAGGGCGGCGAGGACGAGGAGCGCCTGCTCGACCCGACCCGCCGCTCGGCGATCAAGCAGGTGGCCTCCGGACGCTTCGGCGTGACCAGCCTCTACCTCACCCAGAGCGACGACATCCAGATCAAGATGGCCCAGGGCGCCAAGCCCGGCGAGGGTGGCCAGCTGCCCGGCGCGAAGGTCTACCCGTGGGTGGCCCGGACCCGGCACTCCACGCCCGGGGTCGGCCTGATCAGCCCGCCGCCGCACCACGACATCTACTCGATCGAGGACCTCGCCCAGCTCATCCACGACCTCAAGAACGCCAACCCGCAGGCCCGGATCCACGTCAAGCTGGTCGCCGAGGTCGGGGTCGGCACGGTCGCGGCCGGCGTGTCCAAGGCGCACGCCGACGTCGTGCTCATCTCCGGCCACGACGGCGGCACCGGCGCCTCGCCGCTCACCTCGCTCA
>DAOTIG010000009.1:0-38562 GCA_035448065.1 Dermatophilaceae bacterium | reverse complement strand
CCGCCCGCGCCGCCGCCACATCTGCTCGCTCACCGTCGCCCGCACCGGCGAGCTCACCGGATTCCCCAGCCGCAGCACCTCGCCTCCCGGCAGTCGCACGACCACCGCAGTGACCTCCGTGCGCAGCGGACCGGCATACACCTGACCGCCGGCGAAGGCGACGCACGCCTCCGGCTCGGCGAAGCCCTGCGCCTGCCCCCACCACCACGACTCCGGGAATCCCCCTCTGCCCCAGTTCTTCTCGCCGTAGACCTGTGCCCCGTCGAGGACCCAGGTCTCACCGCCGACGACGGCGGTCCCACTCGCCCGCCCGCCGAGCAGCCACGGATGCCAGTACTGGTTGAGCCCAGGCACCGTCTGAAACCAGCTCGACCCACCGAACAGCCGCCGCGGCCAGCGAGCCAGCCGGTCCAGCCGCACGTCCAGTCGGTGGTCCGGCCCCAGGTCGACGACCACCCGCTCGTCGTCACCGACGAACACGCTCCCGGCCCGGGCGCCCAGCCGCACCGGGTCGGCCGCGGCCCCACCCACCACCGCCTGCGCCCACGACCCCGACGACGCGCCGAGCCCCACCAGCGCCCACGTGCCGGTCTGGTCCTGCTGCACCCCGATGAGCGCGATGACCGAGCGCCCACCCCGGACATCGGTGAACCTCCAGAAGTAGCCCTCCATCGCCACCCTGTGGGCACGCTCCGGCCGGCCGAAGGGCCAGTCCGCGCCAGACGCCCGATAGCGCGCCCGCACCTCAGCCCTGGCTCTTGGCAGCGGTGAGCCGGGCGAACTGCTCGCGGAACTCGCGGAACGCGGCATACGCCCGCGGCCCGTAGACCGTCGCCGGCCCACCGTTCATGAGGAAGGTCACCCCGATGGCCTCGGCCGCCTCCTGCAGGCTCGCCCCGGCGCGGGCCGCACCCCGCGCGTGCGAGGCGATGCAGCCGTCGCACTGCTTGCTCACGGCGATGGCGAAGGCGATGAGCTCCTTGGTCTTGACGTCGAGATAGCCCTCGCGCAGGGCCGCCTTGTTGAGCTGGCTGAAGCCCTCGTAGACGTCGGGGATCTGCTCGCGCAACGCTCCCCCGGGCTCGCGCAGCCCCTCGAGAACCGCCTTGCCGTGGCCGTGCTCGTGACCGTGGTCGTGCTCGGACATCGTCCCTCGCTTCGCTCGTGCCGGAAGGACTTCAACCTAGGCGAAGATCGGGCCGATCTGCGGGTATGCCGCGATGAGGTCCGCGCGCACCGCGCTCAGCGAGCGCGCGCCCGCGACGTCGCCGAAGCCCGTGTCGACCCGCATCGGCACGCCCCAGGCGATCAGCCGCTCGACGCTCGACGGCCAGGCCGCCCCGTCGACGAGCCCGGTCAGCTCGGCGAACCAGTCCTCCCGCGCATAGCTGACGTCGCCGCCGATGCACACCATCCGCACCGCGGCCGGGTCGGCGAGACACACCGATTCGTAGGGGTCCTCGTGCAGCCGCTCGAGGACGACGAGGTCAGCCGGACGACCCACCGCCAGCGAGCCCAGATGCGCGTCAAGCCCGGCCACCCGGGCCGCCCCCGAGGTGACCATCCCGACGAGGTCGGCCGCCGTCGTTGGACGGCCCTGCCCGGCGAGCACCCGACGGGCCACCCGCAGCTCGTCCAGCAGGCTCACCGAGCCGGAGGGCAGCCAGTCCGCGCCCAGCGCCACCGGCATCCCCGCCGCGAGCGCCACGCCCGCCAGGGTCGTCTCGCCGTAGAGCCGCAGGTTCGACTGCGGGGACCACACCAGGCGACATCCCGCGTCGGCGAGCTCACGCACCTGTGCCTCGCTCAGCGCCGACCCGTGGATGACGTTGGTCGCCGGCGTCGCCGCGCCGAGGTCGACGAAGCGCTGGTACTCGGTGCGGCTGCGCTCGTCCCCACGCGCCCCCTCGGCCAGGTGCAGGTAGAAGGCCGTCACCTCGCCCGCGGCGATGTCGGCGAGCACCTTCTGCAGCCGCGGCAGGTCTCGCGACGACGCGCTCGGCAGGTCGATCATCGCGCGCGCCTTGTGCTGGCCGAACGCCCACAGATCGACGTTGCGCACCAAGGGCTCTCGCGTCTTCGTGCTCGCCGCGCTCGCCCCCTGGATCGCGGTGACTCCCCCCACGAGAGCCCGCACCTCGGCATAGACGGTCTGGGTGCCGGCCGGCAACGCGTCGAGGAGCCGGTTCTGCGGGTCGCGCACGAGCGCCCGGTATGCCGCGCTGGCCCGCCACCGATAGCGGTTGGCATAGCGGGTCGGCGGCTCCCATGCCGGGAAGACGTTGAACTCCGGGTGGCCGTGCAGGTCGACGAGGCCGGGCAGGATCACTCCGTTGGTATCGATGACCCGAACCTGTTGCGGTGCAGTCGTGCTCACGTCGGCGACCCTGCCATCGGCCACCGTGACGTACCCCTTGGACCAGGCCGCCTCCGGCGTGATCACCGCACCGTGGAGGGCGAAGGGAGCCGTCGGCAGCGCCCGCGTCCGGCGCGGTGGCGGCCCGACCGGCTCGGTGACGCCGCGGCGGTAGGCTCGTTCGAAGCCGTCTCCGTGACTCACGGCGTGACCCACGGCCGTTGCGACACAGGGATCTTCACGCTGATCGTCGCTCTCTTCTCCGACGCGTTCGCGCCACTGCGGGTCGCCCACTTGTCGAGACTGCGCATCCACGACGGGCACCCGGCCGGCAGGTCGGCCTCCGGGATCTCGACGAGATCGCCGGTCCGCCACCCCTTTCCGTAGCTCTTCGCGGGCACGACGACATCCGGGGTCACGGCCGCGCGAAG
Source organism: Dermatophilaceae bacterium (assembly GCA_035448065.1). Taxonomy (GTDB): domain Bacteria; phylum Actinomycetota; class Actinomycetes; order Actinomycetales; family Dermatophilaceae; genus Phosphoribacter. The sequence goes on along the minus strand of DAOTIG010000009.1, from coordinate 35,775 downwards.
GCCGGGCAGGGCGGCATTCCAGCTCTTGAGCAGCAACCCGGTGTTCATCACCCACTCCGGCCCACCCACGCCGGACGCGCCCTCCGGGAAGGTCGGGTGGAGCACAGCGGCGTGGTGCAGGGTCGCGGCCCGCGCGGGCTGGCTGGTCGCCCACCCCTCGTAGGCACCTCGCGCGAGCGCCCCGAGCGTGATGACCGCCTCGACCTGGGTGCCGACGAGCAGGGCATCCAGCCACGCATTCCGGTATGCCGCGATCCCGGCGTCGCTCTTGTGGCGCTCACCGCCGCCCTGGCCGTAGACGCTGTAGAGGAAGGTGTTGACCATGACGTAGGACCGGGTGACCCCGATCCGCGCAAGCAGACCCTGAACCCGCTGGCCGGCCTCGCCGACGAGGATCCGCCGCGAGATCGCCTCGTGCTGGGCCGGATCCTGGCCGACGACCAGGATGCGCGCCGAGCCGTCGAGCCGGCCCCGGTGGAAGACCGGCCCCCACTCGACCCGGAAGTCCCTGACCGGGTAGACGGCCTCCCCCGGGTAGTCCGCGACCAGCCCGGCGAAGGGGGCCGCGGCATACCCGGGGTCGAAGTCGTGACTCACCAGGGGTCCCCGACGGCGCTCGTCTTCGACTTCGGCGGGCCCTCGAGGGTGGGCCGCTGGGTGAAGTCCCCGGCCCGCAGCGCCTTGGTGATCTCGGCGTGGATCTCCTTGCGCGAGCGGGCTGCTCCGGCCGAGACGGCCTTGAGGAAGTAGTAGGTGAAGGCACCGTTGGAGCGGTTGTCGAAGGTCGCGTCGGCCGAGGTCTGGTCCGGCTGGCAGCCGGCGTAGAGCACCGGTCTGGAGGCCGCCGGCAGGGTCTTGACCAGGCTGACCATCTGCACCTTCTTCGGGGCGGACTCGACGGCACGCAGCCCGCGCGCGGTCGGCGGCGGTAGATAGCGCGGCCGGCGTCCCGCGAGCAGGTCGTCGCCCCGGAGCCCGCTGCCCGAGTGGCAGGTGTCCAGGAATGCCTCGAAGAGCACGCCCTTGGGCAGCGTGGCCAGCAGGGTGCGCAGCTCGTCGTCGACGATGACAGTGTTCGTGTCCCACTGGTTGCCGGCCTGGGCGATGTCGTGGCAGGCGAAGGCCTCGTCGGAGCCGTCGGGCTCGTCGCCGTCGGTGTCAGGCACTTGGGTGCCGTGGCTGGAGAAGGAGAACACGAGATGGTCGCCGGGCTTCGCCGCCCCGACCATCTCGGTCAACGCGCCCATCACCGCAGCCTTGGTCGCCTGGGTGTCGGTGAGCACGGTGATCGACTGGGCTGCGAAGCCGCGCTTGCGCAGCATCCCGGCCATGTCGTTGGCGTCGTTGACGCAGCCGTAGAGCCAGCTGGCCATGGGGAGGTGGGCGAACTGGTTGATGCCCACGCAGAGCGCTCGCTTGGCCATCGGTGGAGTCCTTTCGATTGGGAGAGAGGAGGATTGGATCTCACGTGGTGCTGAGGACCGCATCTGGTCGGGCGTAGACGACGTAGGCGAGCCAGCTCGCATCGCCGGCCGCACGCGCGGCCTCACGACCCGCTCGCGCCGCGGTGGTCACGGTCTCCCCCGCCAGCAGCCGGTCGTAGAAGGCCTCGACGAAGTCCTTCGCCGGCGCATCGCCGACCGACCACAGGGTCGACACGTAGGCCGCTGCTCCGGCGGCGAGGAAGGCGCGGGCGAAGCCCCCGAGGGTGGCCAGCTGCTGGCCACCGCGACCCGTCTGGCAGGCGTTGAGGACGACGAGAGGGCCGCTGCCGTCCGGCCGGCGCAGCCGCGCGTTCTGCGCCACCGCGGTGGCGGTGAGGTACTGCGGGGTCACCGAGCCCCCGCGACCCTTGCGCCCGGTCAGCATGATCTTCGCGGCGGCCACGTCGGCCGGGTCGGCCAGCCCGTGGCCGCTGAAGTGCAGGACGTCGAAGTCGCCGGAGCGCAGCAGACTGCCGACCTCCCGCTCGGTCGCGGGCACGGCGGCAGCGGCGAGGCGGTCGGCGAGGTAGGCCGCTTCAACGGCCGTCTCGGTCAGCGCGTAGGCCGGGTCGAGGTAGTCGGGGCAGATGGTCCGCACGCGCCCTGCCCGGGCCTGCAGGACGGCCGGCGGGAAGCCGGTGAACTGCATCCGCACGAGGCCGAGCTGGCCGAGGAAGAGCGGTGCCTTCTGCCGGCGACCCTTGGCCGGCTTGAGGTGGACGAGCTCCCACGGTAGGTAGGGCTCGTCGGCGAGCAGCACGAGACGGTCGAGCTGAGCGCGGTGCCGCCACAGCAGAGCCCGCAGCTCATCCGGGAAGAGCTCGTCGAACAGCTGGGCGCCCTTGTCCTGCAACGCGGTCAGGAACGCGGCACCGGTCGGGTGGTCGGCCCGCAACTGGCGCAGATCGCGGAACAGCTCGGTGACGTAGCCCTCGACGTCGGCGAGCACCGGCGACTCGAAGCGCTCGAGCAGGTGCAGGCTCTCAGCCCGCACTGCATAGGTGAAGACCGTCCCCCCGTCCCGCGCAGTCGGCATGATCTCCAGCCAGATCGTGTCGGCCAGAGCGCTCGGCTCGGCGACCGGCGTGGCCACAGCGCTGGCCCGAGCGGTCGCGTCCTTCCTCGACCGAGAGGAGGTGGCGACCGCCGACGCCTCGACGGTGAGCATCGCGAGGGGCACGACACCGTCGCGGACGACGACGGCCACCGCAACCTCGCCCGCCGCGACCGCGACGACGTCGAAGCGCAGCTCGGACGTTCCACCCCCGGGCGGGAGGGTGAACGTGTCGGTGGCCGAGCCGTCGATGCGACAGTTGCGCTTCGGCACGACCTGCACGGTGAGCTCACGCCCGGGCAGAGCCAGCAGGGTGGCCGCCTCCTGCACCCCCGACTCGTCCAGGGCCCCTTCGATCTCCTTGCGGGACAGCGCCACCCGCAGCGCCGTGGTCTTTCCGACGACCGGCTTGGCCGGCATCTCGGCCAGGAGATGCGCGGTGACCGGCTCGTCGTCGGCGCCCGGCGCGGGGGCCGGGTCCGGCCCGCTCTCGGGGGGCTCGGCCGTCGCGGGGACCTCGTCGGTGGCCGGCAGCTCCATGGGCGGCTCGGCCATCGCGACATCCCGGCCCACCGAGCCGAGCAGCCACTGGCTCATCGCCTCGGTGAATCTCGGCTGGGCGAAGTAGTTGCCGTGATAGACGAGGTCGTTGGTCCCGAAGTCCAGCACGTCGGCGACGAACTGCCCTGCCGCAGTGTCGATCTCGGTCATCGAGGCGACATCGACGACGAGATCGTTCGGCGCCTTGAAGAGCTGGTCGACGGCCCCCTCGGCAAGCCGGACAGCCAGCTCGCGGGGGAACTCAGCGGGCCGGTGACTGTCGTCGAAGAGCGTGACATGGAAGTCCGACTGGGCGACGAACCACGGCGTCCCCGGGCCGGCCTGACCGGGCTGGGTGCCGTTGAGATCGGTGACGAACGGCCCGCCCGGCACCATCGCCGCCAGCCCCGGCACGCCCTGCTCCTCGAGCAGATAGGTGGCGAGGTACTTCACCAGCGCCCCGATCCCGCGGATCACCCCACCGACGACGGCCGCCACCGGAGCACCGCCCGGCAGCCCGGCCAGGAAGCCCGCCCCCACCGTCGCGAGGTTGGTCGTCACGTCGACGAGGTCGCGCCAGCGCTCCGGGCTGGCCAGGTGGGTGCCGCCGTTGGTTGCGGCGACGAAGACCGCCTTGTCGACCTGTCCGGCCCAGCCGGACCCGGGCAGGACCTGCTCGGCGAAGCTGCGGGTCGTGAGTCCGCCGCGGCTGTGGCAGACGACGTCGAAGGTGACCGGACCGGCATACCCGTTGCACCGTTGCAGCAGGTCAGTCGCATTGGCGAGCGGGTCAACCGAGAGCGTGGGGTGGTCGAACCCGATCACCGCGTCGTATGCCGCGAGCGCGCGGCCCAGGAAGGCCCGGCCGTCGTCGGTGCAGCCGAGCACGCCGAAGGCGTGCATCGTCGAGGAGAAGGTGCCATGCACGAGCAGCAGCACGCGGGCCGGCCGGTCAGCGGGCAGCCCGATGTCGGTGAGCCGCTCGACGCGCGTCCAGGTCTGCGGGTCCGGGTCGGTGATGCGGACCAGGCCGGGCTCGACGTGTCGCTCGAGGAAGGCCATCGCCTTGCCGGCGAGGAAGGGGGCGGCGAACTTGAGCACCGTGACGCGGACGACGCCGGAGAGCAGGTCGCCGAGCAGCCCTCTGCTGCGGGTCTGCTCGGCTGCGCGGCTGCGCCGTCGGCGGGTCGCCGGCGCGGGTGCTGCCGTTGCGATCGGGATGCGGAAGGTTGCGGTCCGGGGGCCGAAGCTGCGGGTGCGCGCGCCGGTGACGACGGGCGCGTCCTGGGGCAGGTGCCACGAGTAGCACCCGTCCTGCTCGGCCAGCACCACCGCCCCCTCGTCGGGGGCGAGCTCCAGGGCCACGTCGACCGACCCCGGCCGGGCCGGCGGGTCGATCGAGCGGGTGCGGCGCGGCGTCAGCCGGACCTCGTCGAGGTCTTCGAAGGCGTTGTCCCGCAAGGCTTGCAGCAGCGTCTCGTGGGCGATCGAGCCCGGCAGGCCCCGCTCGATGGCACCCGGTCGCCGCCGGGTGGCGGTGTGCGTGTCGGGATAGGTCACGGTGACGCCGCGGCTGAGGCGCTTGGTGGCCACGACCACTCCTGTCGTCGAGGGGAGAGCACGACCGGTCAACTCTCTCGCGTCTGAGGAGTCCGCGCGCGGCATTCCTGATACTTCGTCCGGCCCCGCATCGACCAGGCGACGAGAGCGCAGTAAACCGGTTGCGGCCCAGCGGTGGGTTCGAGACGCTGACCGGCAGCACACGGCATACCGGATCGTGACCGACGGTCACCGAGAGACGAAGGAGGCACGCATGTCGACCCCTGCCCGCGCCGCCATCGCGACGCCCCAGCCCACCACTCTCTCGGAGATCACGAATGTCCTTCCCGCACAGCCCTGCTCGCGACGACGAGCACGACCTCGCCGTCGACACCCAGCCTGACGGACCTCCCGAGGGCGAGCGCTGGTCCACCTGGGACGGCGCCATGCACGGCCCCGGCCCGCGGCCCGACTGGGTCGTCACCGCACTCGGCGCCGTCGACGCCGACCTCGGCGTGCTCAAGACCGGCAAGGAGGCCGACGTCCACGTCGTGCGCCGTTGGGTGCCCGGCGACCCCGACCAGGACTGCCTGCTCGCCGCCAAGCGCTTCCGGACCGCCGACCACCGGCTCTTCCACCGGGACGCCGGCTACCTCGAGGGCCGCCGCGTCCGACGCTCCCGCGAGAACCGCGCGATGGCCCGGCGCACCGCCTTCGGCAAGGAGGTCATCGCCGGGCAATGGGCCGCCGCCGAGTTCCACACCCTCAGCACCCTGTGGCAGGAGGGCCTGCCGGTGCCCTACCCCGTCCAGCTCGACGAGCGTGAGCTGCTGCTCGAGCTCATCGGCTCCGACGGGGTGGCGGCGCCTCGACTGGCCCAAGCCCGGGTCGAGCGCTCAGCTCTCCCAGCGTTGTTCGAGCAATTGCGCGAGTCGATGCTGCACCTCGCCGACCTCGGCTGGACGCACGGCGACCTGTCGCCCTACAACGTGCTGCTCGACGGCGATCGGCTCGTGCTCATCGACTGGCCCCAGGTCGTCGACGTCGTCGGCAACCCGCACGGCTTCGTCTTCCTCGAGCGGGATGCTCGGACGATGGCCGAGTGGTTCACCCGCAAGGGCTATGCCGTCGACCCGGGCGAACTCTTCGCCGAGCTGCTCGCCGCGGCGATCCACACCTGAGCGACAGCCCCCGTCACCTCACCGGCGCGGCCGGGCAGGCCCCTCCGGCTCCCCCGGCTCGTCCTTCGGGTCGGCCGTGTCGTCTGGGTGCCCCAGCTCCTGCTCGCGGCGAGCCAGGTCGTCCTCCCACTCACGCAGTCGCCGCTCGGTCTCGGTCTCCTGCCGCAGCCGGCGCAGGAACTCGGGGTCGTCGTCCGGGGCGAGTGGGCGGGCCGGCGGATAGCCGTACCGCTGTGGGCGGCCCGCGACGAGCCACGCCACGCCACCGATGATCGGCAGCAGGATGACGAGGACGACCCACCACATCTTGGGCAGGTTGCGGATCTCCCGCTCGTCGCGCTGGCTGATGTCGATGAGGCAGTAGACGAGCACGGCCAGCTCGACGACGAGGGGCAGGAAGCGGATCATGCGGTCCTTCGGTCGGCGCCGCGGTGAGCTGCGACCGCGGCCGGTCCGCGCAGCATACCCTCGGGAGCATGGCCCGATCCGGTATGCCGCGGGCGCGCGATGCGCACCCCGCACGCCGCGCGCTGCTCGCCGGCGCCGCCGGGTGGGCCGGCACGCTCGCGCTGGCCGGGGCCTGCGGGACGCCGACACCGCCGGGCGCCCGGGAGCGCAGCGGCACGCTCGCGACGAGCCGCTGGCCCGGCCAGACGCCGCGGTGGCGGCTCCTGCGCCCCGATCCCGCAGCCGTGCCGGCGCCACCGCTGGTCGTCGCCCTGCACGGCCGGGGAGGCGGCGCGGACGATGCCTTCAGGCTCGGCCTGCCGGCCGCAGCCGTGCAGGCGGGCCTCGCGATGGCCTCGGTCGACGGCGGCGAGACGTATTGGCACCCGCGCCGCGGCAGCGACACGGCAGGGATGGTCCTGCATGACCTCCTGCCGCTCGTGCAGGCCGAGGGCGTCGCGCCCGCGCCGATCGGGGTGCTCGGCTGGTCGATGGGCGGCTACGGCGCGCTCTGGCTCGCCGCGAGCGCTCCTGAGTCGGTGGGGGCGGCCGCGGGCCTCGGCTCCGCCCTGTGGACCTCCCCCGGCGCGAGCGCGGCGGGCGCCTTCGACGATCGGGACGACTTCGTCAGCCACGACGTCTTCGCCCGACGCAGTGCGCTTGCCCAGCGACCGGTCCGGCTCGCGTGCGGGCGCGCCGACCCGTTCCTCGCCGCCAACCGGGCCTTCGCGGCCGGCCTGCCGGCCGGCGCACTCGCTGTCGACGACGGCGGGCACGACGACGACTTCTGGCGGGCGCGCGGCATACCGCTGCTGTCGTGGTTCGCCGAGGTGCTGCGACGCTGACCGGTCGGCCGATCTGCCCGTCGGCGCGCCGACGTAGGATCGACGGAACTTCGACGAGGGGGCCGCATGGCGTGGTTCGGCCGCAGCCGCCGCCCGGATCCCGGGCCCGACGAGCCGCGCGACGCCGACCTCGAGGCTCTCGGCGTCGATCAGGCCGCGCGCTTCCGGGCGGCCGCGATGGCCGCCTTCCGGCGGGTGGGGGTCGAGACGACCTGCACCGACGGCGTCCTCTATGCCAGCGGCGAGGTGCGCTATCCGCTGCACTCGATCGCCGCGCAGGCCGCGCAGACGCCGGAGCGCGACTGGCCGACGCTGCTCGACCGGCATGCGCGGGTCCTGTTGCGACCGGCACCCGAGCCGGTCGCGGGCAGCGCCGAGCTCGACGCCTCGCTCTTCCTGTCGCTGTGGCGTCGCGGCACGCTGCCGTGGCAGCCGGACCACCAGGTCGAGGTCGCCGACGACCTCGTCGCGGTGCCTGCCCAGGACCTGCCCGAGACGGTGAAGACGGCCTGCCGCGGCGACCAGGTCGACGAGTGGGGCGGCTGGGAGCACGTCGTCGCGCAGGCCTACCGCAATCTGCGGATGCTCGCCCCCGACCAGACCCTCACCGTCAACGACGACGACCCCGCCGAGGCCGTGTCGCTCAGCGTCGGCGGCTACTTCAACGCGAGTCGGCTGCTCGTGCTCGAGCGGGTGCTCTCCCAGGACTTCGGCCTCGAGGCGCCACGCCGAGGTGTGCTCGTCGCCGCCCCCAACCGGCATCTGCTCATCGTCCACGAGCCGAGCGGGCCGGGGATCGTCGGTGCCTTGCAGGCGATGCTCCACCTGGCTCGCAGCGAGAGCGCCGGCGCCGGCAGCATCAGCCCGCACGTCTACTACTGGCGGGCCGGCGTGTTGCAGCGGGTCAGCCACGAGCCGGTGCCCGGCGAGCTGACGATCCGCGTGGAGGGCGCCTTCGAGCAGCTCTTCCGCGAGCTCGGGCTCGCCGACTAGGGGCCGTACGAGGCGCGAGCGGCCGGCACCTGCGGCCAGCGATCCGGCACCTGAGGACGAGGCGGGCGCGATGGTGCGATCCCTAGCGTCGAGTCATGAGCCTCGCCGCGCCGAGCACCCGCGCCTCCCACCCAGCCGGCACTCCCGACGCCCACCGGCGCCGCGGACCGCTGCTCACCATCGACCCAGCCGCCGTCGCCGCGAACACCAACTGGCTGGCCACCCGCACACCGGCTCTGCTCGCTGTCGTCAAGGCCGACGGCTACGGCCTCGGCGCCTCGCGGATCTCCCGAATCGCCCTGGCACACGGAGCGATCGGACTCGGCGTGACCTCGATCGACGAGGCCCTGGCGTTGCGCGCCGATGGCCTCACCGCGCCGATCCTCAGCTGGCTCAACCCGGTCGATGCCGACTTCGGTGTGGCCCTCCGGGCCGGAGTCGAGCTCGCCCTGCCGTCGATCGCCCATCTCGACGCGGTATGCCGCGCCGCCCGGTCCGCGGGCCGGCGCGCCACCGTCCACCTCGCCGTCGACTGCGGGATGGCCCGCGACGGCGCCGCCCCCGTCGAATGGCCCAGCCTCGTCGCACGGGCCGCGCTCGCCGAGCGCGCCGGCCTCGTCGCGGTCGTCGGCCTGATGGGCCAGCTCTCCCACGGGGGCCGACCCGCCCACCCGGCCAGTCGTCGAGGTCGCCGGATCTTCGCGAACGCCGTCGACATCGCCCAGGGCCACGGCCTGGCTCCGATGCACCGCCACCTGGCGACGACCGCCGCAGTCCTCGTCGACCCGGCCGCGCGGCATACCCTGAGCCGCTGCGGCGCCGGCCTCGTCGGCATCGACCCCTCGGGCACCACCCGGCTCGAGCAGGTCGCCACGCTCACCGCGCCGGTCGTCGCCGTCCGTGAGGCGCCCGCGGGCACCGGCGTCGGCTACGGACACCAGTGGCGCGCCCGCCGATCGACCCGGCTCGCGACGCTGCCGGTGGGCTATGCCGACGGCATCCCGCGCGCGGTCACCGGCCGCGCCGAGGTCGCTCTGCACGGCCGCCGCTGCCCGGTGGTGGGCGCGGTGAGCATGGACCAGATCGTCGTCGACGTCGGCGGGCTGCCGGTCGCCCCCGGGGTCGTGGCCACCGTCTTCGGCGGCGCCGGCCCGACGCTCGACGAGTGGGCCGACTGGGCCGAGACCCTGCCGCACGAGATCCTCACCGGGATCGGCCAGCGCGTCCGCCGCCGGGAGAGCGACGGCGCCGACCTGCCCGTCGAGGTCGGGCGATGAGCCGGGTCGCGGTCGTCGGCGGCGGACGGAGCGTCGAGCACGATGTCTCCCTCGCCTCGGGAGCCGGTGTCGCCGAGGGGCTGGCCGAGGCCGGACACTCGGTCCTGCGTCTCACTGTCGACCGCGCTGGTGGGTGGCACGCCGGACCTGCGCCCGAGCTGACGCCGCTCACCCTCCCCGCCGCCGTGGGGGTCCTACGCCGGTGTGACGTCGTCTTCCCCGCGATGCACGGGCCCCACGGCGAGGACGGCGAGCTCGCCGCGCTCTGCGAGGTCGCACTCGTGCCCTATGTCGGCTGTGGCGTCGGGGCGGGCGCGCTCGCCATGGACAAGTGGGCCACCAAGCTCCTCGCCGAGGCCGCAGGTGTTCCCACCGTGCCGGGGCGGCCGCTGAGCGCTGGCGAGCGCGGCTCCTTCGCCGGACCGTGCGTTGTCAAGCCGGTGCGCTCCGGCTCCAGTCACGGTGTGCATCTGGTCACCGACCCGACGGCTTACGACGCGGCCGTCGACGCGGCATACCGTTGCGACACAAGGGTTCTCGTGGAGCAAGTGGCCGCCGGACGCGAGATCGACCTGGGCATCGTCGAGCATCCGGACGGTCGTCTCCAGGTGCTGCCCGCGCTCGAGATCGGCCGGGTGGGCGTCTTCGACACGACGACGAAGTACGACGGCAGCGCCGACTTCCGCGTCCCGGCGGCCCTGCGCGACGACGAGCTCGCGGCGCTGACCGAGGCCGCGCTCACCGTCTTCGACGCACTCGGCTGCCGGGGGCTGGCCCGGGTCGACTTCTTCCTCGACGCGACCGGCCCGGTGCTCAACGAGGTCAACACCATGCCGGGCCTCACCCCGCACTCCCAGCTGCCGCGGATGGCCGCCGCCGCCGGGCTGCCCTATCCCGCGCTGCTCGACCTGCTCGTCCAGACCGCCCTCGCCCGAGTCGACGGGGTCACCAGCCCCGCGGCTGTCCCGGTGATGGCGCGGTGAGCAGCAGTCGGGTTCACTGGACCCGTGCCTCCGGTATGCCGCCCGCTCACCTGCCGCCCGCGCCGGTCACCCGGCGACGCGGCTCGCTCGTGAGCCGGGCCGTCAGCATGCCGCTGCGACACTGGGCGCCCGACGTCGCCCTCGGCGCGCTCGTGCTCGGCGCCGCGCTCGCCGAGTCTGCCGACCGCGGGATCGGCCAGACCTGGGTCGCGGTGTGGCTCGCCATCACGGTCGGCCTGCTGCGGCGAGGGCCTGGGATCGCGGTCGGCCTGCTCTGGCTGCTGCTCGTCCTCCACGTGGCGACCGGCACGCCGCTGCTCGCTCTCGAGCTCGCCACCATCCTGGTGGCCTTCGGGGCGGCTCGTTGGGGCCGGGTGCTCACCGTGTGGCTCAGCGGCCTGTCGATCTTCGCGCTGGCGGCGATCTGCGCCTCGGCGCTCGCCGTCCAACCGATGGCCCTGCTCTGGCTGGCCCGATCCTTCGCCGCCCCCGAGCAGCTCAAGCGGGTCGTCCTCGACGGAGCAGGGACGAGCGCAGGGCTGCTGCTGCTGCCGCTCGTCGTCACACTGGGCCTCTTCGGGGTGCCGTGGCTCGTCGGCATGGCGCTGCGCTCGGTGCGCGACGCCCGCCGGTCTCGCGAGCTGCACCGGATCGCCGATGAGCACCGGGTCCTGGCTCAGGCCCAGGCCGCCAGCGAGCGGACCGCCGCCGAGCGCGAGCGTGCGCTGGCCGAGCAGCAACGGGCCATCGCCGAGCAGCAACGCGAGCTCGCCGAGCAGCAACGCCAGATCGCCGAGCTGCGCGGCGGTCAGGCCCAGCTCGCGCACGACGTCCACGACGTCGTCGCCCACTCCCTCACCGTCATCCTCGCTCAGGCGCAGGCCGCGGCATACCTCGAGGATCCGGCCCAGGTCCAGGCGACGACCAGCCGGATCGCCGAGGCAGCGCGCCGCTCGCTGCGCGACGTGCGCGCGGTGCTCGACTCGGCCCGCGAGCCGGGCCTCGGCGGTGCGCCGGTGCCCGGCAGCATGACCTCGCTCGTCGAGGACCTGCGCGGCACCGGACACGAGGTGCGCCTCGAGGTCGTGGGCGCCCCGCAGCCGCTGCCGCCCGAGCTCGAGACGGTCGCCTACCGCGTCGTGCAGGAGATGCTCACCAATGCCGTGCGCCATGGCGCGCGAACCGCACCGGTGCACGTCGAGCAGTACTGGGAGCCCGGCACCGGTCCCGGCGCGCCGGGCTGGCTGCGGGTGCGGGTGGTCAATTCCCTGCCGGACCTGCCCAACCTGCCGGCCCGCCACGGCGAGGGCGGCCTCGGCATCGCCGGGATGCGGCGCCGCGCCGGTGCGGTCGGGGGTCGCGTCACCGCCGGCCCCGAGGGGACCGACTTCGTCGCCACCGCCTGGCTGCCGATCCGACCACGCCTCAGCACCGCAGCCGCTCCCGCTGCGGCAGCTCCGCCCCACGTCGGCACGCCCCAGGAGCGCACGGCGTGACCAGCCCACCTGAGGCCACACCGATCCGGGTGCTGCTCGTCGACGACCAGGAGCTGTTCCGCGAGGGGGTCGCGGTCATCGTCGGCGCCGATCCCGGCATCGAGGTCGTCGGCCAGGCCGCTGACGGCAGGGAGGCCGTCGAGCTCGTCGACAGCCTCGAGCCCGACGTCGTCCTCATGGACATCCGGATGCCCGAGCTCGACGGCGTCGAGGCGACCCGCCTCATCTTCTCGCCCGACCGGATCGCCAAGCGCAACAAGCCGATTCGCGTGGTCGTGCTGACGACCTTCAACCTCGACGACCGGGCAGCGACCGCGATCCGGCACGGCGCAAGCGGCTTCCTGCTCAAGGACGCCCGACCGGCCACCCTCCGCGAGGCGATCCGCACCGTCCACCTCGGCAACGCCGTGCTCTCCCCAACCGACCTCGGCACCCTCCTCGACGGCGAGTTCCGCCGGCGCGCAGCCGTGCCCGCGGCATACCAGCTGCTCACCGACCGCGAGCGCGAGGTCTTCGCCGGCATCGCCGGCGGGGCGAGCAATGCCGAGATCGCGGCGACCGTCTTCGCCAGCGAGTCGACCGTCAAGACGCACGTCGGCGCGATCCTGCGCAAGCTCGGCCTGCGCGACCGCGTGCAGATCGTCGTCTTCGCCTACGAGCACGGCCTCGTCTGAGGCCGTGGCCCTCAGCCCTCGCTCTGCAGCGCCTCGATCGCCGCGCGGGTGGCGAGCACCTTGCGGGCCATGTCGACGTGCAGCTGCTCGACGAGCTTGCCGTTGTAGGTGCACACCCCGCGCCCCTCCGCCTTGGCGGCATCGAAGGCGAGGATCAGCCCCTCCGCGTCGGCGACCTGCGTGTCGCTCGGCGCGTAGGCCGCGTTGCACGGGTCGACCTGTCCGGGGTGGATGATCGTCTTGCCGTCGAAGCCCATCGCGCGGCCCTGCGTGCACTCGGCCGCGAAGCCCTCGGCGTCCTTGACGTCGTTGTAGACGCCGTCGACGATCGCCACTCCGGCAGCCCGCGCGGCGAGCACGGCCTTGGACAGCGCGTAGAGCAGTGGCTCGCGACCGGCGACGTGCTGGCAGTCGAGCTCCTTGACCAGGTCGTTGGTGCCCATGACGAGCACGCCGAGTCGGCTCGAGGCCGAGGCGAGCTTGTCCACCTCGAGGATCGCCTGCGGCGTCTCGACCATCGCCCAGAGCTTGGTCCGCGCCGGAGCACCGAGCCGCTCCAGCTCGCGCACGAGGTCGCGAACCTCCTTGCGGGAGTTGACCTTCGGGACCACGATGCCATCAGGGGCAGCCTTGCAGGCGGCGCGCATGTCGTCCCAGTGCCAGTCGCTGCCGACCCCGTTGATCCGGATCGTCACCTCGCGCCGACCGAAGCGCTTGGCCTTCACCGCGGCCACCGCCGCCTCCCGGGCGGCCTCCTTGCCGTCGGGGGCGATCGAGTCCTCGAGGTCCAGGATGAGCGCGTCGACCGGCAGCGTCGCGGCCTTCTCGACGGCCCGCTCGTTCGAGGCCGGCACGTAGAGGACCGTGCGTCGCGGCCGGTATGCCGCGTGGCTGTGCTTGGTCACGTCAGGACTCCTTGGTCTGGGCGCCGATGCCGTAGAGCTCGGCGAGGTCGGGGTCGGTGGCGGCGAGCCGCTCGGCGAGCTCGATCATGACGAGGCACTGCTTGAGACTCGCGTCGTCCTCCATCTTGCCGTCGAGCATCACCGCGCCGGTGCCGTCGCCCATGGCCTCGGCGACCCGGCGAGCATGCGCGACGTCGGCCGCCGACGGGCTGAACACCTTCTTGGCGATCGCGATCTGCACGGGGTGCAGCGACCACGCGCCGACGCAGCCGAGCAGGAAGGCGTTGCGGAACTGGTCCTCGCAGGCGACGACGTCCTTGATGTCGCCGAACGGGCCGTAGTAGGGGTAGATGCCGGCCGCCGCGCACGCGTCGACCATCCGCGCGATCGTGTAGTGCCACAGATCCTGCTGGTATGCCGAGCGCGGCGCCGCGTCGTCGATGGCGCCGTCGGCAGTGCGGGCCGCGTCGGCGCGCACGAGGTAGCCGGGGTGACCGCCACCGACCCGGGTCGTCTTCATCCGCCGATCGGCGGCGAGGTCGGCCGGGCCGAGCGAGAGCCCCTGCATCCGGGGGCTCGCCGAGCAGATCTCCTCGACGTTAACCATGCCGCGAGCCGTCTCGAGGATCGCGTGGACGAGGATCGGCCGGCTGAGCCCGGCCTTGGCCTCGAGCTGGGCCAGCAGCCGGTCAACGTAGTGGATGTCCTCGGCGCCCTGCACCTTGGGCACCATGACGACGTCGAGCGTGTCGCCGATCTCGGTGACCAGGGTGGTGAGGTCGTCGAGCACCCAGGGGCTGTCGAGGGCGTTGATCCGGGTCCATAGCTGGGTGTGCTCGCCGAAGTCGACGTCCTTGCCGATCTGCACGAGCCCGGCCCGGGCGGCCTCCTTGTTGTCGGCCTTGACGGCGTCCTCGAGGTTGCCGAGCAGCACGTCGACGGTGCCGACGAGGTCGGGGATCTTGGCGGCCATCTTCGGGTTGCTCGGGTCGAAGAAGTGGATCGCCCGCGACGGTCGGGCCGGCACCTGCCGCAGCGGCTGCGGGGCGCCGACGGCCAGCGGCGCGTAGAAGTCCTTCGGGTGACGCATGGTGCTCCTTCGGGGCGGGTCGGGGAGTGGCGTCCGGCACCCTCCAGCGCCGAATCGCCCGACACAGGCTCGTTTTCGACGCTAGCAGCGCCGGTATGCCGCCCGCACCAGGGCCTTGGGCCCGGTTACCCTCGGGGTTGTGACCTTGCCCACCCGCGCCTTCGTCGCCCGGCTCGCCGGGCTCGCGGTCTTCGACCCCCTCGGCGACCCGGTGGGCCGGGTCAGGGACGTCGTCGTCGCCTTCCGGGGCGCGACCACGCTCGGCGCGGCCCGGCCGCGGGTCATCGGGCTGGTGCTCGAGGTGCCGGGCCGACGACGGGTCTTCGTGCCGATGACCCGGGTCACCTCCATCGACGCCGGGCAGGTCATCACGACCGGGCTGGTCAACCTGCGCCGCTTCGAGCAGCGGCCCGGCGAGGTGCTCGCGGTGGCCGAGCTCTTCGACCGGACCGTGCGCGTCCATCCCGACGGGGCCGGCGAGTCCTTCGAGGCGACCGTCGAGGACCTCGCGATCGACCTGCGCCGCAAGGACTGGACCATCTCGAGGGTCTTCTGCCGCAAGGCGGGGTCGACGCCGCGTGGGCTGCGGTTCACCCGCCGGCGGGGCGAGACGGTCCTCGTCGACATCGACGAGGTGACCGGACTGCAGAGCGCCGGCCCGGGCCAGCAGGCCGACCTGCTCATCGCGGCATACGAGGGTCTCAACGTCGCCGACCTCGCCGAGGCGATCCACGAGCTGGCTCCGCAGCGGCGGGCCGAGGTCGCGGCGGCCCTCGACGACTCCAAGCTCGCCGACGTGCTCGAGGAGCTGCCCGAGGACGACCAGGTCGAGATCCTCGCCGGTCTGGACACCGAGCGCGCCGCCGACGTCCTCGAGGCGATGGAGCCCGACGACGCCGCCGACCTGCTCGCCGAGCTGCCGCCGGAGCAGCAGGAGCAGCTGCTCGGCCGGATGGAGCCCGACGAGGCCGAGGACGTGCGCCGGCTGCTCGCCTACGAGGAGGACACCGCGGGCGGTCTGATGACGAGCGAGCCGGTCATCCTCGGCCCCGAGGCGACGATCGCCGAGGCGCTGGCTGTGGTGCGCCGCGAGGAGCTTGCAACCACGCTCGCGACGACGGTCTTCGTCTGCCGGCCGCCCCTGGAGACGCCGACCGGCAAGTTCCTCGGCATCGTGCACATCCAGAAGCTGCTCCGCGAGCCACCGCATGCCGCGGTCGGCACGGTCCTGGACAAGGTGACGCCGCTGGGCCCCGACGCGACCGTTGACGCCGTCCATCGCACGCTCGCGGCATACGACCTCATCGCCGTCCCGGTCGTCGACGAGCTCGGTCGGCTGGTCGGCGCGGTCACCGTCGACGACGTCCTCGACCACATCCTCCCCGAGGACTGGCGTGAGATCCGGCACGACGCCAGGGTTGAGGCGACCCATGGCTGACCGGGACCGGCGCAGCGCCCTGGCCCGCGCCCGCGCATCACGACAGCAGGGCACGCCGCGGCTGGATCAGCCGCGCGAGGCCGGCCGGTCGCTGCTGCCCGCGACCGGGCTGTCGCAGGAGCGCTTCGGCGTCTGGTCCGAGCGGTTCGCCCGGTTCATGGGCACCGCGCAGTTCCTCATCGGGATGACCATCTTCGTCACGGCCTGGCTGGTGTGGAACACCTTCGCCCCGCAGCAGTGGCAGTTCGACCCGCGCGAGCTCAACTACACGCTGCTCACCCTCATCCTGTCCTTGCAGGCCTCGTATGCCGCGCCGCTCATCCTTCTCGCGCAGAACCGGCAGGCCGACCGCGACCGGGTCGGGCTCGAGCAGGACCGCAGCCGGGACGAGCGCAACCTCGCCGACACCGAGTTCCTCACCCGCGAGGTCGCTGCCCTGCGGATCGCCTTGCGCGACAACGCGACCCGAGACTTCATCCGCTCCGAGCTGCGCGAGCTGCTCGACGAGCTCGACGAGCGGGCCGCCGAGCGCCGCCCCGCTCCCCCGGACTGACCGGGCGAGGCGAGGCGCGGGCGGACATAGGATCGACCCCATGTCCGCTGCCGCCACGCCCACCCAGGACGCCCTGCTGTCCGCCCTCGCGACGGTCAACGACCCGGAGATCCGCAAGCCGGTGACCGAGCTCGGCATGGTCAAGTCGGTGACCTGCGACGAGACCGGGCACGTGCAGCTCGAGCTCTACCTCACCGTCGCCGGCTGCCCGCTCAAGGACACCCTGCGTCGCGACACGACCGCCGCCCTGTCGGCCGTCGAGGGCGTGACCTCGGTCGACGTCAAGCTCGACGTGATGAGCGACGAGCAGCGAGCCGCCTTGCGCACCAAGCTGCGCGGCGGGGTCGCGGAGCGCGAGATCCCCTTCGCCAAGCCGGGCTCACTCACCCGGGTGTATGCCGTGGCCTCCGGCAAGGGTGGCGTTGGCAAGTCGTCGGTGACGGTCAACCTCGCTGCGGCGATGGCCCAGGCGGGGCTGCGGGTCGGGGTCGTCGACGCCGACGTGCACGGCTTCTCGATCCCGCGGATGCTCGGCGTGCAGGGTCGGCCGACCCAGGTCGACGACATGATCCTGCCGCCGATCGCGCACGACGTGAAGGTCATCTCGATCGGCATGTTCGTGCCCGGCAACCAGCCGGTCGTGTGGCGTGGGCCGATGCTGCACCGGGCCTTGCAGCAGTTCCTCGCCGACGTCTTCTGGGGCGACCTCGACGTGCTCCTGCTTGACCTGCCGCCCGGCACCGGCGACATCGCCATCTCGATCGGTCAGCTGCTCCCGACCGCCGAGATCCTCGTCGTCACGACCCCCCAGCAAGCGGCCGCCGAGGTCGCCGAGCGGGCCGGGTCGATCGCTCTGCAGACCCACCAGCGGGTCGTCGGGGTCGTCGAGAACATGTCCTGGCTCGAGCTGCCGGACGGCTCCCGGCAGGAGATCTTCGGCTCGGGCGGCGGCGCGGCCGTCGCGGCCTCGTTGACCCGCTCGATCGGCGCGGAGGTGCCGCTGCTCGGGCAGGTGCCGCTCGACACCGCGTTGCGCGAGGGCGGCGACGAGGGGCAGCCGGTCGTGCTGCGCAACCCCGACTCCCCCGCCGCGGTGGCGCTGCGAGGCGTGGCCCGGGGTCTGTCGGCCCGGGCTCGGGGCCTGTCAGGTCGATCGTTGGGCCTCACGCCCACCAGTCGCTGATCCAGGGGTCGCGGCGGGCGCTGGACCGACGAGTCGAGCGAGGCACGAGCGAGCGAGGAGGGAAGCGACCGCCACCGGCGAGCCCGCGGATAGCGACAGGTGTCACGTCGCTGATCCAGGGGTCGCGTCGGGCGCTGGACCGACGAGTCGAGCGAGGCTCGCCTTCCGCGCGGATACGCCGTGGTGGGTCCCTCCACCAGGTCCGCTGGTGGGCCCCTCCACCACAGCGTCACCGCGCCCAGCCCACCAGCCTCGGGCTCGGGGACGCCTCCTACGTCGCGTCGGTGTCCCAGGGCGTCGGCTTGCTCGGGTCGTGCCCCTGCCCCTGGTATGCCGCGGGCTCCGGCACCCCCGCATCCACCGTCGACTGCGGGCCCGGGTCCATCAACGCCTCGCGGACGATCCGCCGCGGGTCGTACTGCCGCGGGTCGTACTGCCGCCAGTTGACGTCGTCGAACTCCGGCCCGAGCTGGTCCTTGAGCTGGCTGCGCGCCCCGTCGGCCATCTGCTTGAGGGTCCGCACACCCTGCCCGAGCTTCGCGGCATACTGCGGCAGTCGCTCCGGACCGAGCACGATGACGGCGACGACGACCAGGACGATGACCTCCCAGCCGTTGATGTCGAACACCGCTCGCCTCCGCTCTCACCGATCAGGCATCGAGTATGCCGCGTGCCCACCGCCGCGTGACACCCGCGTCCGGGTGGCCGCCTCGTGACGTGTCAGCCGGCCTGCAGGGTGAGCGTGATGTCGACGCTCTGCCCGGCGCGGTCGACGGTCAGCTTCACCGTGTCGCCGACATCGCGGGAGCGGATGGCGACGACGAGCTGGTCGGCGGTCTCGACCTTACGGCCTTCGAAGCGCACGACGACATCGCCGTCCTTGAGCCCGGCCTGATCGGCGGATCCGCCGATCGGCACGCCGCCCGGGTCGAGGATCTTGGCCCCGTCGCCGTCGAAGCTGCGGTCCAGCCGGACCCCCATGATCGGGTGAACGGCCTTACCGGTCTTGATGAGCTGCTCCGCGGTCTTGGCCGCCTGGTCGCTCGGGATCGCGAAGCCGACGCCGATGTTGCCCCCGGTGCTGCCGGTGTTGCCCGGCGCGCGGGCGATCGCCGAGTTGACCCCGATGACCTTGCCGTTCATGTCGAGCAGCGGCCCGCCGGAGTTGCCGGGGTTGATCGCTGCGTCGGTCTGGATCGCGTTGATGTAGGACGTCTCGTCGCCGCCGCCGGCCGCGACCGGCCGGTTGAGCGCCGAGACGATGCCGGTGGTCACGGTCGAGTCGAGGCCCAGGGGCGCACCGACGGCGATCACGCCGTCGCCGACCACGACGGTCGATGAGGAGCCGAACTGCAAGGGCGTCAGGCCCGTGCCGTCGACCTTGAGCACGGCGATGTCATAGGACGCGTCGCGGCCGACGATCCGCGCGTCCAGACTGCGTCCGTCGTTGAGCACGACCTGGATCGTCCCGCCGTTGGCCGCGCCGGCAACGACGTGATTGTTGGTGAGGACGTGACCCTGGTCGTTCATGACGAAGCCGGAGCCGGTGCCCTGCCCGTCGCTGCCCTTGACCCGGATCGTCACGACCGACGGCAAGGCCTGGGCGGCGATCTTGGCCACGCTGCCGTCGGCGCGGGCGGTGCTGCCGGGGGCCGGGGCCGGCACCGGCGACTGCGTCGTCGCGCGCGAGCCGACGAGCATCGCCCCGCCGGCCCCACCGATAAGGCCGGCGACCAGACCCAGGCCGGCCGCAGCGGCGAGCAGACCGCCGCGCCGACCGCCCTCGCGGCGACGGGTGGGCTGGGCGGGTCCGCCGGGCAGTCCGGGCGGTCCTGACGGACCTGAGCCGCCAGGCAGGCCCTGCGGCATCGGCGCGGTCGGCTGGTAGCCCGGCGGAGCGCTGGCGCCATAGCTCGGGTATGCCGCGGGCGGAGCCGGCGGCGCGGCATACGGGTTGGGCGGCCACGCGGTGGCCTGTGGTGCGGGCCCGCCCTGCGGCATCGGCTGGGTGGGCGCTGCCGGCCTCCCGAGCGGGTCGTAGCTGGGCAGACCTGGCTGGCTCATGGCGCGGGGTGCTCCGTGGGGGCGATGGTGCGGCTGGGGCGGGCGGTCGGACGACTGGGCAGCAGCCCGGTGGTGTCGACGAGCAGGACCGACTCCGAGTATGCCGCGGGCTCCGAGTATGCCGCGGGCCGGCTCGTCGGGGCCGACGGGCTGACCGCCGCACCGGTGGCTACCGGCGTGGCAGCCACCCCGATCGCCGCGGCGGCCGCGGTCGAGGCCCCCGCGAGCAGCACGGCGAGCGCGACCGGGCGGCGCAGCGACCGGTAGTGAGCCGGGGCCGCGGGTCGAAGGACAGGGATCCGCGAGTCGACCGCGGCGATCGGCGCGAGCGGCACCGCACTCAGCCCACTCAGCGGGGACGGCGAGGAGTGCTCCGAGCCGACGACCGGCGGCATCGACATGGCGAGCAGCATCGCCTGCAGGCTCTGCGGCATACCCGGTCCGGGTGCGGCCCGCAGCGAGGAGACGAGCCGGCGCTCCTCGTCGGCCGCCTGACGACACATGGTGCACGCGACGAGATGCTGGTCGTGGGCGTGCAGCAACGGCAGGGGCAGCCGTCGATCGACGTAGGCGCTGAGGTCGTCGCCGAGGTGTCGGGTCATCACGCCCCTCGACCAGCAGGCATGAGACGGGACGGGACGCGCAGGCCCCGGGCGGTGCGGCTCGGGGCGGCGACCGGCGCGGTCTGGGTGGTCGGCGTGGCAGCCGCGCCAGGCGCGCGGTGGGCGAGCGCCTCGCGCAGCTGGGCCCGGCCACGGTGGATCCGGGAGCGGACCGTGCCGAGCTTGATGCCGAGGGTCGCGGCGATCTCCTCGTAGGACAGTCCCTCGATGTCGCAGAGGACGACGGCGGCGCGGAACTCCGGGGAGAGCCCGTCCAGGGCGCGCTGGATGTCGTCGTCGAGGTGGGTGCGGTCGTAGACCTGCTCGGGGCCGGGCTCGCTGCTGGCCAGCCGGGAGCCGGCGTCCTCGGGCAGCGCGTCGAAGCGGATCCGCTGCTTGCGGCGCATCTTGTCGAGGAAGACGTTGGTCGTGATGCGGTGCAGCCAGCCCTCGAAGGTGCCCGGCGTGTAGGAGTGCAGCGAGCGGAAGACCCGGATGAAGACGTCGTGGGTGAGGTCCTCGGCGTCGTGCGGGTTGCCGGTGAGTCGATAGGCCAGCCGGTAGACGCGGCCGGAGTGCTCGGTGACGATCTGCTCCCAGCTGGGCGGGGTCCATGGCGCATCGGCGGGGGCCGAGGTGAGCGTCTGGGTGTCGGTCACGAGGTGATGCACCTTTCCGGGCGGTCCTGGTCTGACGTACGGGCCGGTCCGAGAGTTCCCCCGGAGGCTGTGAGTCCGTGTCGGATCAACTGTCGCCTTTTTGTGCGGTGGGCAACATCAGGGCCGACCCTGAGATTCCCCCCTCGCGCCCCCACCATCTCGCCGAGTGGACCATCTCCCGCCGAGTGGACCATGCCCCGTCGAGTGGACCATGCCGCGTCCAGACCTCAGCGCTTGACCGCGACCAGCAGCCCGTCGCCGACCGGCAGCAGCGTCGTGTGAAAGCGCTCGTCCTCCCGCAGCGTCTTGCCCAGGTCGCGCAGCGTCCGGGTCGTCTCGTCCCGGGCCGCCGGGTCGGCGACCTGGTCGTGCCAGAGCATGTTGTCGAGCACGAGGACGCCACCAGAGCGCAGCAGCCGGACGGCCTCATGCACGTATGCCGGGTAGCTCGCCTTGTCGGCGTCGATGAGGGCCAGGTCGTAGGCGCCGTCGGTCATCCGGGCCAGCACCTGCCCCGCCGCGCCGGTGATGACCCTGGTCCGCTGGTGCGGGATGCCGGCCTCGGCGAAGGCCTCCTTGGCTGCCCGCTGGTGCTCGGGCTCGACATCGATCGTCGTGAGCACGCCGTCGGCGGGCATTCCCGCCAGCAGCCAGAGGCTGGCCACCCCCGCGCCGGTGCCGATCTCGACCACCGCCTTCGCCCCCACGGACGCGGTCAGCATGCGCAGCGCCGGTCCGGTGCCCTCGCCGATCGGCTGGCAGCCCAGCTGCTCGCCACGCCGGCGGGCGGCCTCGATGATCGGGTCCTCGGCGACGAAGCCCTCGGCGTAGGCCCAGCTTGCGGCACGGTTCGCGCTCATGGCGTCCACCCTAGGCGGTGATCCCGTCGGGAACCGCTCGACGGGCCGCTTTCGGCGGGCACGCGCTGGGGTCCAGCACGCTATCGCTCAGGCAGCAGGTCACAAGCTGCTGATCCGTCGATATCCGGCTGATCCGTCGATATCCGGCTGCGCGGCATACCCCCACCGCCCGGCACGTCCTTCCCCGGACACAGCGACGCCCCCGGCTGGAGCCGGGGGCGTCGTCGTGAGACAGCGCGGGAGTCAGGAGACGCCGTCGCAGCCCTTGATCGCGTCGCGCAGCGCCGCGGCCTCGTCGGGCGTCATCTCGACGACCAGGCGTCCGCCACCCTCCAGAGGCATCCGCAGGACGATCCCGCGGCCCTCCTTGGTGACCTCGAGCGGACCGTCGCCGGTCCGCGGCTTCATCGCCGCCATGGGCATCCCCTTCCTCGTACTCGGGCAGAACCCATTATCGCGTGCTCGTCGCCATGTGACGAAATCGTCGGCCGCCGAACTGCGGCACGATGGGTGGCATGACCGCCCCAGCAGCTCCTGACGCCCACATCGGCCCCACCGATCCCACGAGCCCCGAGCCCACCCTGGTCCTCGAACGCGACGGCGGGATCGCGACGGTCCGGTTCAATCGGCCGGCGGTGTTCAACGCGCTCGATCGGCCCACCAAGACGGCCCTCGTGCAGGCGCTCGGCGAGGTCGCAGCGGACCCCGGGGTCCGCTGCGTCGTGCTCACCGGCACGGGCCGCGCCTTCTGCGTCGGCGAGGACCTGCGCGCGCACACCGAGGCGCTCATGTGGGGTGCGGGCGACCTGGCCAGCACGGTGACCGAGCACTACAACCCGTCGGCCGAGCAGCTCGCGACGATGCCCAAGCCGGTCATCGCCGCGATCAACGGGGTCGCCGCAGGGGCGGGGACGTCCTTCGCGATGGCCGCGGACTTCCGGATCATGGCGGCATCGGGCGGGATGAACCTGGCCTTCGCCGGGATCGGCCTCTCGTGCGACACCGGGGCGTCGTTCTGGCTGCCGCGGCTGGTCGGCGTGGCCAAGGCCAAGGAGCTGCTGCTGTTGCCGCGCACGGTGGGCGCCGAGGAGTGCCTCGCGCTGGGCCTGGTGACCGAGGTCGTGCCCGATGACCAGCTCGCCGGCCGGGTCGCCGAGCTCGCCACCCGTCTCGCCGCCGGCCCGACCGTCGCCTACGGCGCCATGCGGCGCGCCATCGCGTATGCCGCGGCCCACCCGCTCTCGGACGCCCTCGCGGTCGAGCGGGACTTCATGCAGCTCACCGGGGACACCCAGGACCACCTGGACGCGGTGCGCGCCTTCGTCGAGAAGCGCTCACCGGAGTTCCACGGCCGCTGAGCGGCGGGCGCCGTGGGTCGCTGCACGCTGATCGGCGGGCCCGCAGCAAAACGACGCCATGGCGTCGTTCGGGGTGGGTGGCGTCGATATAGCGACGCCATCCACTCGGAACGACGCCATGGCGTCGTTTCGAGCTGAGGTAGGTCAGGCCGGCGGCATACCGGCGCTCATGGCGCCCAGTCGGTGGGCGGGGTGAACAGCCACAGCACGCTGATCCACTTCCACTGCCACCACAGCGAGATCGGCATCAGCCAGAGCCAGCGCAGCCACGGGGGCAGCATCGGCCGGTGCCTCTCCCAGCCGAGCCCGAGCAGCGGCACGAGGTAGGCGAACATCGGCAGCAGATAGCGCGGTGTGCTCGTGCCCGGCCCCTGCGCCGCCATGACGTATGCCGCGTATGCGACCGGCCAGGTGCGCAGCACCGGGCCCAGCCGGGCCGCCCACGGCCCGGCCATCCCGCCGATGATGAGCGCGACGACGAGGACGAGCGCGGGCATCGCCCAGTCGCCGAGGTAGTAGCGCGGCGTGTCGAGCCAGGGCTGGAAGATCCGCACCCGGCCGCCGGAGTTCCACGCGCCCATCGTGTCGACGTAGGCGTTGCGCTCGCCGGTGGCCGCCCAGGCGATGGCCGGCCAGGTGAGCCCGGCGACCCCGCAGCCGGCCAGGGCAGCGAGCGCCGAGACACCCTCGCGGCGGTCGATCGGGTCGCTCCCCCGCCGCCGCCAGCGCAGCCCCACCGCGACGAGGGTGACCACACCGAGCGGCAGCGCGATCGGCCGACTCACGCCGACGAGCAGCGCCAGCCCCGTGGCGACGAGCCACCGCTCCCGACGCAGCGCGAGCAGGTAGCCGGTGAGCAGCAGCATGGCGAGCGACTCGGTGTAGCAGACCTGCAGCGCGGGCGAGGAGGGGAAGACGGCATACAGGGTGACGACGAGCAACGCCCCCACCCGGCCCACGGTGTCGCGCATCAGCCGGCCGAGAAGGACCGCCGCACCGAAGCCGAAGAGCAGCGCGAGCGTCGACCCGACGACCGGGAAGGACAGCCCGGTGACCGCCATGACGACCCGGGACAGCAGCGGGAACGCCGGGTAGAAGGCCCACGGGTTCTGCATGGCGTTGCCGGTCGGGTAGCGCGGGACCGAGCTCGGATAGCCCTCGGTGGCGATCCGGGCATACCACTTGCCGTCCCAGATCCGGGTGAAGCCGAAGTAGCCCACCGGCTCGCCGTCGGTCATCCCCGCGGGCAGTTGGTGTGGCGCCACCATCGCGAGCATGATCGCGGTGACGATGCGGGTCAGCGCATAGAGCACGACGATCTGCATCGTGAAACGGCCCCCGAGCACCTGGTCGAGCAGGGCCTCGGCGCGTGGGAAGCGGCCGTCCGCGGCGGTCACCTCGACGGTGCGGGAGGGGCGGGCGGGCACGCCGGGACTCTAGCCGACCGCGCGGTGGCAGCCGGCGACGTGGTCGTCGACGAGACCGCAGGCCTGCATCGCGGCATACAGCGTGGTTGGGCCGACGAAGACGAAGCCGCCCGCCTTGAGCGCGCGGGCCAGCGCGGTCGACTCGGGCGAGGTGGCGGGCACCTCGTGCATCGAGCTCGGTCGGGTATGCCGCGTGGGCGCGTGCGACCAGACCAGCCGGTCCAGCCCGCCGTCGGCGCGCAGGGCGAGCACAGCCTGCGCGTTGTGGATCGCGGCGTCGATCTTGCGCCCGTTGCGCACGATGCCGGGGTCGGCCATCAGGCGCTCGCGGTCGGCGGGGTCGAAGCGCGCGACGACCTCGGGGTCGAAGCCCGCGAACGCCCGCCGGAAGCCCTCGCGCTTGCGCAGGATGGTGATCCACGCCAGGCCGGACTGGAAGGCCTCGAGAGTGAGTCGCTCGTAGAGCGGCTGCTCGCCGTGCACGGGCCGGCCCCACTCGTCGTCGTGGTATGCCGCATAGTCCGGCGTGCTGCCGGCCCAGGCGCACCGGGGCAGTCCGTCGACGCCGACGACGAGGCCGTCAGACACGGGCGAGCATCTCCGTGACGGCCCGCTCGAACATCGCGCGGACGGCTCGGTCGGTGGCGGGGGCGAGCAGCCGGCCGAGGGCGTGCGGGTGCGGGGTGATCTGCTCGCGCCAGCGGATCCGGGTCCGGCGGCCGGTGCGGTGCCCGGGCTGCCCGCTCTGCCCGGGCGGAATGGTCGGCTCGCCCTCGGTGAGGGTGACCTCGGCCCAGCCGCCGAGCAGTCGCCCGGTCTTGACCACCGCGTAGCACGCCGTGCCGTCGGCCGGGGGGTGCCAGCGGGTGACGATCATCCGGTCGGCGAAGCCGACCGGGCCGAGCCTGGTGATCCCCTCGAAGGCCCACCCGACGCCCGGCTCCCCGGGGTCGGTGCGCACCTCGGTGAGCGGCAGCCGGTGCGCGGCGACGTCGGTGACCACCGCCCACACCGTCTCGATCGGCCGGTCGACGGTCCGCTCGACGGTGACGACGGCCACGCTCAGGACTCGGGGTCGGGCTGGCGGGTCGGCGGCTGCGGCTCGGCCAGGGGCGACGACTCGACCGGCTCGGCAGGCGCCGGAGCCGGTGCCCACGCGCTGGGCCGCTCGTAGGGTGAGCTGCCCGCGCTCTCGTCGGGCGGCATACCGGCCTCGCCCTCGCCCACGGCCTCCGCAGCGCCGGCGCGCCCCCGCAGCTCGTCGATCTCGGCCCCGAGCCGGGCGATCACCTCGTCGACCTGCTCCATCCGATAGCCGCGCAGCGCGGTGTCCAGCCGCAGCGCCTCGAGGTCGTCGGGGGTGAGCCGGTCGTCGGGCAGCGGCACATAGGCCAGCGAGGAGGTCGGCGGGGCGAGCGAGCCGTCGATCCGGCCCAGCACGGCTGCGACGGTGAGCGCGACGAGCGTGACCGCGACGACGATGCCGAGGACGATCACCGGGCCACCTCCGGCGGCGTCTGGCCCAGCCTGGCGTCGACGGCCCGGACGAAGGCGACCGCCTCGTCGACGTCGTCGGTGACGAGCAGCTGGTCGACGTCGGCGCGGTCGATGACTCCCCGCTCGACGAGCGCCCCGCGCATCCAGTCGACGAGCCCGGCCCAGTGGTCGCTGCCCGTCAGCACGATCGGGAAGCGGGTGATCTTGCGGGTCTGCACGAGGGTCAGCGCCTCGAAGAGCTCGTCGAGGGTGCCGACTCCCCCGGGCAGCACGACGAAGCCCTCGGAGTACTTGACGAACATCGTCTTGCGGGCGAAGAAGTAGCGGAAGTTGACCCCGACGTCGACGTAGTCGTTGAGCCCGGTCTCGAAGGGCAGCTCGATGCCGAGCCCGACCGAGACCCCGCCCGCCTCGAGCGCCCCCTTGTTCGCGGCCTCCATGAGCCCCGGCCCGCCGCCGGTGATGACGGCATAGCCGGCCCTTGCCAGGGCCGCGCCGAGCTGCTCCCCCAGCCGGTATGCCGCGTCGCCGGCTCCCAGCCGCGCCGAGCCGAAGACGCTCACCGCCGGCCCGAGCTCGGCGAGCGCGCCGAAGCCCTCGACGAACTCGGCCTGGATCCGCATCACCCGCCACGGGTCGGTGTGCAGCCAGTCGGTGGCGCCGCGGCTGTCGAGCAGCCGCTGGTCGGTGGTCTGGCTGGGCACCCGGTCGCCCCGCAGGGTGACCGGTCCCTTGTGATAGACGCGGCGGCTCACGGTGAAGAAACTAGCTCAGCCAGCGCAGCATGGCGGCCTCGGCCGCGCGGTACTGCTCGATGGGGGCGCGTTCGTCGTCCATGTGCGCGAGCAGCGGGTCACCAGGCCCGAAGTTGACGGCCGGCACCCCCATCGCGGAGAAGCGGGCGACGTCGGTCCAGCCCTCCTTGGCCTGCACCCGGACGCCGAGCGCCTCGATGAATGCCTGGGCAGCGGGCCGGTCCAGCCCGGGGCGGGCGCCGGCGGCGTTGTCGACGATGGTGACGTCGAGGCGTGCGAAGACCTCTCGGACGTGTGCCTCGGCCTGCTCCGCGGACCGGTCCGGGGCATAGCGGTAGTTGACCGTGACGACGCACTCGTCGGGGATGACGTTGCTCGCGGTGCCCCCGGAGATGAGCACGGCCTGCAGCGCCTCGCGGTAGGTGAGGCCGTCGACGTCGACGGTGCGCGCCTGGTATGCCGTGAGCCGCGCGATGACCTCGCCGGCGTCGTGGATCGCGTTGTGCCCCATCCACGGTCGCGCGGAGTGGGCGGCCGTGCCGTGGGTCCGGACCTCGGCGCGGAGGGTGCCCTTGCAGCCCCCCTCGACGGCGCCGTCGGTCGGCTCCATGAGCACCGCGAAGTCCCCCTCGAGCAGCTGGGGAGTGGTCTGGCTGACGAGGTGCAGGCCGTTGCGCTCGGCCTCGACCTCCTCGCACTCGTAGAAGCACAAGGTGAGATCGCGGTTGGGGGCGGGCAGCTCGCGGGCCAGGCGGAGCATGACCGCCACGCCGCCCTTCATGTCGACGGTGCCCCGCCCGACCAGGTCCTCGCCGTCGCGGACGACCGGGAGGTTGGGCTGCTCGCGGGTCAGCGGGACGGTGTCGATGTGTCCGGCGATGACGACCCGCTCGGCGCGGCCGAGATCGGTGCGGGCGATGACCGTGTTCCCGGTGCGGACGACGTGCAGGTGCGCGAGCGGCCGCAGGGCCTGCTCGATCGCGTCGGCGAGTGCCCGCTCCTCCCCGCTCACCGAGGGGATGTCGCAGATGGCGGCGGTCAGCGTGACGACGTCGGCGTCCAGGTCGAGCAACGGCATACCGCCACCCTATTGGGGAGGGGGTATGCCGCGGCGCTGGCCGCGGCATACCCCCTCGAGTGGTGCAGGGTGACTCAGTGAGCGATCAGTGCGCGGCGGCCCGCATGTGCGGCGGGACGCTGTTCGGGTCGCTCGGGTCGATGCCGGTGATCGCCTGGAAGCGCACCCGCTCGTAGCGGTCGTCGTGCTCGGCCGCCGCCTCGCCCTTGGGCTGGGTCATCAGCGAGACGATCGCCATGACGATGAAGCCGACCGGGATGGAGATGACCGACGGGTTGGACAGCTGCACCGGAGCGCTCGCCGGGTTGGCGGCGAACCACGGGACGGTCTTGGAGAGCAGGATCATGACGACCGCGACGGTCAGCCCGGACCACATGCCGGCCGCCAGACCCTTGGCCGTCGCCTTCTTCCAGTACATCGTGTAGAGCAGCGCCGGCAGGTTGCTGCTCGCCGCGATGGCGATGGCCAGGCCGGCGAAGAAGGCGATGTTGATCGTCTCCAGGGCCAGGGCGATGACCAGCGAGACCAAGGTCGCGCCCACCGTAGCGATCCGGGCCACCTGGAGCTGCTTCTCCGGGGTCACGTGCCCGCCCTTGAGCAGCTTGCCGTAGATGTCGTGGGCGACCGCACCGGAGGTCGCGATGACCAGGCCGGACAGGGCCGCGAGGATCGTCGCGAAGGTGACCGCCGAGACGAACGCCACGAGGATGTCGCCACCGAGCTGGAAGGACAGCAGCGGCATGGCGATCGTGCCACCGGCCGGGATCTTGAGCCGCGGCACGAGCACGGAGGCGCCGAAGCCGAGGATCGGCAGGGTGATGAGGAAGCAGGCGAAGATCCAGATCGCGGTGACCGCGGAGGTGCGGGCCGAGTTGGAGTTCTTCACGGTGAGGAATCGGATCATCACGTGCGGCAGGCCCAGGACGCCGAGGGTGAGGCCGAGGGTCTGACTGAAGTTGTCCCACTGCGCGACGGCGGCGGCCGGGTGCACCGGCTTGGTCGCCACGGTCGGCAGGTTCTTGGCGCCGTCGCTCTTGAAGACCTCGTCGGCCTTCTGGAAGAGGGTCAGCGGGTTGAAGCCGAACTTCACGAGGATGAGGAAGAGCAGCAGGGCCCCGCAGAAGAGCAGGATCGCGGTCTTGACGATCTGGATGTAGGTCGTCGCGAGCATGCCGCCGAAGAGCGTGTAGATCGTCGTCAGCACGGCGATGAGCAGCGCAGCACCCCAGTAGGGCAGGCCGAAGAGCAGCTTGAGCAGGCCGGCGGCCGCGACGAACTGGGCGGCGATGTAGACCAGCGACAGGAGCACCGACGAGGTCGCGATCGCGGCCCGCACGGCGTTGCTGCTGAAGCGGGTCGCGAGCACGTCGCCGAGGGTGAAGTGGCCGAGGTTGCGCAGCGGCTCGGCCACGAGAAGCATCGCGAGCAGGTAGGCGATCGGGATGTAGGCCGCGAGGAAGAAGCCGGTGTTCGCGCCGTTGAGGCCACCGAGCGAGATCGCGCCGGTGATGCCGAGGAAGGTCGCGGCCGAGATGAAGTCACCCGCGATGGCGACGCCGTTCTGCTTGCCGGAGATCTGGCCGGCGGCCACGAGGTGCGAGGCGGCCGAGGTGTTGCGCTTGCCGGCCCAGTAGGTGATGTAGAGGGTGACGGCGATGAGGACGACGAAGATGATCGCCGCAGAGGGGGTGATCTGTCCGGTGGTCACTTGGTCTCACCCCCAGCGGTGGCGCCGAGCGATGCCTCGACCTTGTTGATCTGGCTGCGGTAGTAGGTCGTCACCGCGACGACGAAGAAGAAGGTCGTGAAGACGTAGAGGAACGCCCACGACAGGCCGGGCACGACTTCCCCGTCGAGCAAGGTGGTGAAGTAGGTGATCGCGACCGGGACGAAGAAGTAGACGAGCGTGAGGGCGACCAGCGGGCCGACGAGCCGCTTCTTGGCGGCGGCCATCGCCTCGTAGTACTCCTGCAGCTCTGCTGCATGGGGATTGACGGACGGCATGTGCTGGGTCCTTTCATGGGTGGAGAGCGGCGACACGCGCCGGTGGGGCTTCCAAGGGTGGCGTTGTGCGGACGGCTCCCGTCCGGTCCGCGGCTGGTGGTGCAGGGAGGGTGGCCGTGCCTACATGGCCTTGCCGCCGTTGACCCGCCAGATCTGCCCGGTGACGTAGGACGCGTCGTCCGAGGCGAGGAAGCCCACGACGTGGGCGACCTCCTGGGGGCCGCCGAAGCGGCGGATCGGGATCTCGGCGATCAGACCCTGTTGGATCTTCTCCGGGATCGCCTGCACCATCTCGGTGCCGATCACCCCGGGGCTCACCGCGTTGACGGTCACCCCGGTGGGGTTGTCGAGCTTGCCCGCCCGTTCGAGCAGGAAGGCAGTCTCCCGCGCCAGGCTCTTTGTGAGGCCGTAGAGCGCGGACTTGCTGGCCGAGTAGTTCGACTGGCCGATGTTGCCGATGTCGCCGACGATCGAGCCGACGAAGATCACGCGGCCCGAGCCGCGCTCGAGCATGTGGCCCAGCGCCGCCTGGGCCATGAAGAAGGCGCCGTCGAGGTTGACCGCCATGACCGAGCGCCAGTCCTCGTCGGTCATCTTCAGCAGCAGTCGGTCGTTGGTGATGCCGGCGTTGTTGACCAGGATGTCCAACCGCCCGTGCTGCTCGATGACCTCGGCGACGATCCGCCGGCAGTCCTCGCCGACGCCCACGTCCCCGCGGTGCACGCTCAACGTGCCGTCCGGCTGCTCCTCGGCGAAGTCGCGCTGGAAGGCCTCGGCAGCCTCGGTGTTGCCGCTGTATGCCGCGGCGACCGTCGCGCCCTGGGCGGCCAGGGCCCGGCTGATCGCCGCCCCGATGCCGCGCGTGCCACCCGTGACGAGCGCCACCCGCCCGGCAAGCGGGCGCCCGGGGTGCTGCTCGCGGTCGTCGTCGACCATCTCCACGTCCTTCCGCACGCGCCGTTGCGTGCTTGCTCGGTGCCGTTGGCTCGGTGGTGCTGGTGCTGCTGGATCCAAGCGAGTATGCCGGGTGCTCCCTCCCGGGGAGCAGGGACCCCCCGGGAGGTGCACTCGGCCGGTGTCCGGACTACTTCTTGCGCTCGTCGATGAGGTGCTTGGCCTTGCCGATCGAGCGCTCGATGCTGCCGGGCGGAAGGACGTGCATGCCGAGGGTGACGCCGACGACTTCCTTGATCCGGCGCATCGCCTGCTCGCCGAGGGTGTGGTAGTCGCTCTCGGCCGGCTCCGGACGGGCCTCGACGTAGACGTCGCAGCCGTCCATCCGGCCCTTGTTGTAGAGCTTGAGGTAGTAGAAGGCGGTCAGGCCGGGGATCGACATGAGCACCTCCTCGACCTGGCTCGGGAACATGTTGACCCCACGCAGGATGATCATGTCGTCGCTGCGGCCGGTGATCTTCTCGACGCGCCGCATCGAGCGCGCCGTGCCCGGCAGCAGTCGGGTGATGTCGCGGGTGCGGTAGCGGATGACCGGGAAGGCCTCCTTGGTGATGGTCGTGAAGACCAGCTCGCCCTGCTCGCCGTCGGGCAGCACCTCGCCGGTGTCCGGGTCGATGATCTCCGGGTAGAAGTGGTCCTCCCAGATCGTGATGCCGTCCTTGGTCTCGACGCACTCGTTGCCGACGCCGGGGCCGACCACCTCGGTCAGGCCGTAGATGTCGACCGCGTGCATGTCGAGCTTGCCCTCCATCTCGCGGCGCATGTCCTCGGTCCACGGCTCGGCGCCGAAGACGCCGACCTTGAGCGAGGTCTTGGCCGGGTCGATGCCGTGCCGCTCCATCTCGTCGAGGATGGTCATCATGTAGGACGGCGTGACGACGATGACGTCGGGCTCGAAGTCGGTGATGAGCTGCAGCTGCTTCTCGGTCTGGCCGCCGCCCATCGGGATGATCGCCGCGCCGAGCTTCTCGGTGCCGTAGTGCAGACCGAGTCCACCGGTGAACAGGCCGTAGCCGTAGGCGTTGTGCACCTTCATGCCCGGCTTCACCCCGGCAGCCCGCAGGCTGCGGGCGACGACCGTCGACCACATCTCGATGTCGTTGGCGGTGTAGCCCGCGACGATCGGCTTTCCGGTGGTGCCGCTGGAGGCGTGGATCCGGCGGATCTGGTCCATCGGGACGCAGAACATCCCGAAGGGGTAGGTGTCGCGCAGGTCGGTCTTGACCGTGAACGGGAAGCGGGCCAGGTCCTCGAGGGTCTTGAGCTGGTCCGGGTGCACCCCGGCCTTGTCGCACTTCTCCTGGTAGTTGGCCTGGTTCTTGTAGGTGTGCGCGATCGACCACTTCATCCGCTCCAGCTGCAGCTCGCGCAGCTGCTTGACGGGGGCCTTCTCGATCGGCTCGAGATCCTTCGGGTCCGGCGTGAGGTCCAACATCGGTGGTGGTCCTTCCTGGTGGGTCGTGCTGAGAGTCTGCAGTACGTCTCGGGTCGACGTCAGGTCACGGGCGCTCGATGAGGACGGCCACCCCCTGCCCGACCCCCACGCACATCGTCGCGACGGCACGGTGCAGGTCGCGGTTGGCCAGCTCGAGGGCGGCGGTCAGGCACAGCCGAGCTCCGCTCGCACCGAGCGGGTGGCCCAGGGCGATGGCACCGCCATTGGGGTTGACGTGCTCGGCGTCCTCGGGCAGCCCGAGGTCGCGCAGCACGGCGATCGCCTGGGCCGCGAAGGCCTCGTTGAGCTCGACCAGATCGAGATCGCCGACCTGCAGCCCGCGTCGCGCGAGCAGCTTGCGGGTGGCCGGCACCGGGCCGATGCCCATGATCCGCGGCTCCACCCCGGCCGACGCCGCACCCGTCACCCGGGCGATCGGCTCGAGCGAATACCGCTGCACCGCAGCCTCGCTCGCGAGCAGCAACACGGCGCCACCGTCGTTGACGCCGGAGGAGTTGCCGGCCGTCACCGTGCCTCCCTGACGGAAGGGGGTCGGCAGCTTGGCCAGCGCCTCGAGGCTGGTGGCCCGGGGGTGCTCGTCGGTGTCGACGACGACCGGGTCGCCCTTGCGCTGCGGGATGGTCACCGGGGTGATCTCCTGGGCGAAGCGTCCGCTGGCCTGCGCCTTGGCGGCGCGCTCCTGCGAGCGCATCGCGAAGGCGTCCTGGTCCACGCGGGAGATCTGCCAGTCGGCCGCGACGTTCTCGGCCGTCTCGGGCATCGAGTCGATGCCGAACTGCTTCTGCATCGCCGGGTTGACGAAGCGCCAGCCGATCGTCGTGTCGTAGACGGCGTTGTCCCGCGACCAGGCGGTGCCGGCCTTGGGCATGACGAAGGGGGCGCGGCTCATGCTCTCGACGCCGCCGGCGAGCACGAGGTCGGCCTCGCCGGTGCGGATCATCCGGGCCCCGGTGGCGACCGCGTCGGCACCGCTGGCGCACAGCCGGTTCATCGTCGTGCCCGGGACCTCGGTCGGCAGTCCGGACAGCAGCGCGGCCATCCGGGCGACGTTGCGGTTGTCCTCGCCGGCCTGGTTGGCGTTGCCGAGGATCACCTCGTCGACGGTGGCCCAGTCGATCTGCGGGAGCCGCTCGACGACGGTCCGGATGAGGTGTGCCGCGAGGTCGTCGGGGCGCACCGGGGCGAGGACGCCGCCGTAGCGCCCGATGGCGCTGCGGGTCCCGGTGACGATGAACGCTTCAGTCATGTCTCTCAACTCGGTCGGTCGCGCGGCCCGGGCGGTGGGGAAGGTGTCCGTATGCCGCGTGCCGGGCCGCACGCGGCATACGGGGTCAGTGGTCGTGCCGGTTGGCGCTGGAGGCGCCCGGGCCGGTCACGCGTCGAAGTCGACGACGACGGTGTCGGCGGTCGGGTAGGACTGGCAGGCCAGCACGAAGCCCTTGGCGACCTCGTCGGCCTCGAGGGCGTAGTTCTGCACCATGTCGACGGTGCCCTCGGTGACCTTGCACCGGCAGGTCCCGCAGACGCCGTTCTTGCAGGCGTAGGGGATCTCCGAGCGCACGACGCGGGCCGCGTCGAGGATGGTCTGGGTGCCGGGCTTGAGGCCGAAGTCGGTCGAGCGGCCGTCCAGGACGACGGTGATCCGGGCCTCGTCGCTCGCGCCCTCGGCCGCAGGCGGCGGCGGGGGCGGGGTGGCGCTGATGTGGAACAGCTCGCGGTGGATCTGCTCGTCGTCGAGACCGCGCTCGAGCAGCGTCTCGCGGATCATGTCGGTCAGCGGCAGCGGCCCGCAGAGGAACCAGTCGTCGACCTCGGTCGCGCCCGAGCCGTCGAGGATCTGTAGGAAGCGCTCCTTGTCCAGCCGGCCGGAGAGGATCTCGGTGTCGCGGCGCTCGTTGTCCAGGACGTAGAAGATCTCGAGTCGGCCGAGGTAGCTGTTCTTGAGGTCCTCGAGCTCCTCGAGGAACATGATCGACGTCGTCGTGGGGTTGACGAAGATCAGCGTCGCCCGGCTGTTCGGCTCGGTGGCCAACGCGGTCGACAGGATCGAGATGATCGGCGTGATGCCCGAGCCGGCCGCGACCGCACCCCAGTGCTTGGCCTGCCCGGGGTCGAGCACCGGCGTGAACGAGCCGGAGGGGCTGAGCACCTCGAGGCTGTCGCCGACCTGGAGCCGCTCGATCGCGTAGGACGAGAAGACCCCGCCGGGCAGTCGTTTGACGCCTATCCGCAGCTTGCCCGAGCCGGCCGGGGCGCAGATCGAGTAGTTGCGCCGGACGTCGTCGCCGGCGATCGTCGCGCGGACCGCGACGTGCTGGCCGGGGATGTAGGAGAACT
The DNA here is from genome assembly GCA_035448065.1 of Dermatophilaceae bacterium. GTDB lineage: Bacteria > Actinomycetota > Actinomycetes > Actinomycetales > Dermatophilaceae > Phosphoribacter. The sequence goes on along the minus strand of DAOTIG010000009.1, from coordinate 1,042 downwards.
CGTCACGCAGGTCGTCCGGCACGTCGAAGGTGATCGCCACCGCATCGTCGGTGATGCGGTCGAGCTCGGCGACCTTGAGCACGTGGAAGGACACCCGCTTGCGGGCGCCGTCGGTCTGCGGCGGCTGGACTGCTGTGGCCATCGTCGTTGTCCCGTCGTTGGGTGCTGGTCTGGGTCGGTGAGAGCCCTGCAGGTCAGAGGCTCTTGAAGTAGTCGAAGGGCTCGAGGCACGCGGTGCACACGTACATCGACTTGCAGGCGGTCGATCCGAAGCGGCTCACCTCGCGGCCCCGCTCCCCGCACCGGGGGCAGGCGACGAGCTCGTCCGGCGGCCGGGTGGACAGGGTGACGTGCACCGGGCCGGCCGGGGCGACGCCGGTCGGCGGCGCGATGCCGTACTCGCGCAGCTTCTCCTTGGCCTGCTCGGTCATCCAGTCGGTCGTCCACGCCGGCGAGAGCGAGGTGGTGACCGTGACCTTCGGGTAGCCCGCCTCGGCGAGGGCGCGGACGATGTCCGCGCGGATCTCGTCCATGGCGGGGCACCCGGAGTAGGTCGGGGTGATCACCACCTCGAGCGTCCCGTCGTCGTGCGCGAGGACGTCCCGGAGCATGCCGATGTCGGCGATGGTGAGGACCGGGATCTCCGGATCGGTCACCTGCTCGAGGACGGTCCGCGCCGCGGTGACGGTCATCTCACCAGGAGGCGCCGGGGTGCAGGCGGTGGATGTACTGCATCTCCGCCAGCAGGTAGCCCAGGTGCTCGGTGTGGGTGCCCGCCCGGCCGGTGCCGTCGCGCAGCCGGACCGTCGGCATGGGGAGGGTCGCCTCGGCGAGCACGCTGGCGACGGTCGCGTCCCACGCGGCCTTGACGGTCGCGAGGTCGGCGGCGACGCCGGCCGCCACGAGGCGGTCGTTGAGCTCGTCGGTGCGGAACAGGTCGCCGGTGTAGGGCCAGAAGTGGTCGAGCGCCTCCTGGATCTTCCCGTGCGACTCCTCGGTGCCGTCGCCGTAGTAGCGGGTCACCGAGATGGCGTAGTCCGCG
>DAOTIG010000008.1:0-42661 GCA_035448065.1 Dermatophilaceae bacterium | reverse complement strand
GATATTCAGTCGGTCGCGGGTTCCGGCGATTATACGCCGACCACCTCGACCAGGGGCGCTTCCCCGCCCTCGTGCGGGCCAACCCGGATGCCGTGCTGCATGCCGACCCCCAGTCGGCTGCTCTGCTCGGTGAGCAGGACCTCACGGTGGCGGCGCTGGTCGCCGGCATGGAGGTGACCATCGGCGAGGTCACGCTGAGCCCGCGCGGCGCCCAGCACGCCTTCAACCACGCCGGGGTGCCGACGGTGGCCAACGTCGGCGTGCGGATCGAGGCGCCGGGCGAGCCCTCGCTCTTCCACCCCGGCGATGCCTACGACGCCGAGCCCGGTCAGGTCGACGTGCTGGCCGTGCCGATCAACGCGCCGTGGTGTGCGGTGCGCGACACCATCGACTTCGTGCGCCGGCTCGGGCCGGGCAGCATCCTGCCGATCCACGACGCCTTGCTCGCACCACCTGGCCGCGGCCTCTACCTCACTCACGTGCAGACCCACGGAGGGACCGACCTGACCGTGCACGACCTCGGCCGCGGCGAGAGCGCCACGATCGCCTGACCGCGCTCCGTGGCAGTTGCGACGGTCACCGCAACTGGACGCCGACCTCGGCAGCCACGGCCTCGACCATCGTGATGAGCCGCGCGGTCCGCGCGGGCATCGTCTCCCGGTAGTGCGCGAGGGTCAGCAGGCCAGGACCGACGAACGCCCAGGCGCGCGCCCGCGCCCAGGTCGCCTCGTCCGCGTCCGCTGCGGATCGCAGCACGTCGCGGGCCGGTGGCCCGAGCATGCTCCAGGCGTAGAGGAGGTCGACCGAGCGGTCACCGACCCCGAGGCCACCGAAGTCGATGACCCCGACCAAGGTGCCGTCGTCGTGGACCAGGAGGTTCTCCGACGAGAGGTCGCAGTGCACGAGGCAGGCCGGCCGACGTGCGGGTGGCACCACGCGCAACCGACGCCACGCCTCGAGGACTGCCGCCGGGTCGAACAGGTCGGCCAGCGCGGTCGCCGCCTCCCGCGCCCAGCCGTCGATCGTCTCGGTGACCGGCTCGCCGCACCGGTAGCCCCAGTGCTGCGCCCCGGAGGGCTGACCCTGGGTGTCGAGGGCGTGCAGGGCGCGCAGGAACGAGCCGAGCGAGCGCGCGAGACGGTCCTGTTGCGCCTCATCGAGGTCGGTCGGATGCTCACCTGGAAGCCAGGACACGACGGTCCACGGGAGGGGGAAGGCTGGCCCGGGCCGACCCACGACCTCGATGCTCGGCACGGCGACCGGCAGGATGGCGCCCAGGACCGGGAGCCAGCGGATCTCGTTGCGCAGGTCCGCGGCATACTCAACGCTGCGCGGCAGCCGAACGGCGCGGTCAGCCACGAGCCGGAAGACCCAGTTGCTGCTGCCGGATGACGGGGAGGGCCGCACGGGGAGCTGCGCCAGGTGGGGTGCCTGCTCCCGCAGCAGCTGGGTGACGAACCCGGCGTCCGGCTCGCTCTCCGCGGGCTCACCGTTTGGCGCGCTCATCCGCCCACCTTGGTGGCCGACCGCCACCCGGGCAACCGCTTTTGTGGCTCGGCGCTCAGTCTGCGGCGAGCGCAGCGGCGCCGACGATGCCGGCGGCGTTCTCGAGGGCGGCCGGGATGATCGGCGTGCGCAGCGTGAGCAGCGGCAGGAACTTGTCGGCCTTGCGAGACACCCCGCCGCCGACGACGAACAGGTCCGGCCAGAGCAGGTTCTCAAGCACCGAGTAGTAGCGCTGCAGCCGCGGTGCCCACTCCTTGTAGCTGAGCCCCTCCTTCTCACGGATGCTCGCGGCGGCCCGGGTCTCGGCGTCGTGGCCGTCGATTTCGAGGTGGCCGAGCTCGGCATTGGGGATGAGCACGCCGTTGTGGATCAGCGCGATGCCGATGCCGGTGCCGAGCGTGGTGAGGATGACCAGGCCGTCCTTGCCCTTGGCCGCGCCATAGCGGACCTCGGCGACACCGGCGGCGTCGGCATCGTTGACCAGCAAGCACTTTCGACCGAGCGCCTTGCTGAAGACGGACTCACCGTCGCAGTCGGTCCACGACTTGTCGATGTTGGCGGCGGTGCGCACGACGCCGTGCTGGACGACGCCGGGGATGGTCACGCCGATCGGCGCGTCCTTGGGCAGGTCGTCGGTGAACTCGTCGGCGATCTGGTCGACGATCGCGGCCACGGCCTCAGGAGTCGACCGGGCCGGCGTGGCGATCTTGACCCGCTCGCGGAGGAACTGTCCGGTGCCGAGATCGACCGGTGCCCCCTTGATCCCCGAACCGCCGATGTCGATGCCGAGCGCGACCTGGTGTGCCATGACGGGTGGCCCTCCTTCGTGGTGTCGGGATCGTGAGCCTAGTGGGTCAGGGCAGGGTGAGGATCTCGGCGCCCGAGTCGGTGACGAGGATGGTGTGCTCGAACTGGGCCGAGCGGTGCCGATCACGGGTCACGACGGTCCAGCCGTCGTCCCACATGTCCCACTCGTGGCTGCCGAGGTTGAGCATCGGCTCGATGGTGAAGGTCATCCCGGGCTCGATGAGCGTCGCGTAGTCCGGCGCGCAGTCGTAGTGGGGGACGATGAGCCCGCTGTGGAAGGCCGCCCCGATGCCGTGGCCGGTGAAGTCGCGCACGACGCCGTAGCCGAAGCGCTTGGCGTAGGAGGAGATGACCCGGCCGATGACGTTGATCGGCCGGCCCGGGGCGACCGCGTTGATGCCACGGTGCATCGCCTCGCGGGTGCGCTCGACGAGCAGCCGCGACTCCTCGTCGACCTCGCCGACGAGATAGGTGGCGTCGGTGTCACCGTGCACGCCGTCGAGGTATGCCGTGATGTCGATGTTGACGATGTCGCCGTCCTCGAGCGGTCGAGAGTCCGGGATGCCGTGGCAGACGACCTCGTTGACCGAGGTGCACAGCGACTTGGGGAAGCCCTTGTAGCCCAGCGTCGAGGGGTAGGCGCCGTGGTCGAGGAGGAACTCGTGCCCGACCCGGTCGATCTCGTCCGTGGTGACGCCCGGCGCGATGATGGCCGCGGCGGCCGCCATCGCCTGTGCCGCGACCCGCCCGGCCACGCGCATCCGCTCGATGGTCTCGGCGTCCTTGACCTCGGGTCCGGAATAGCGCTCCGGCGCCTTCTGGTCGACGTACTCGGGTCGCGCGATGGCCGCGGGGACCGAGCGTCGCGGGCTCACCGGGTGGGGGAGGACGGGGCGCGGAGCGACGGGTCGAGCAGGTCCTGACATACCGGCGAGTCTAGGTTCTCCGCCGAGTGGACCATCCCCCGCCGAGTGGACCATCCCCCGCCGAGTGGACCACGCGCTTCCCGAACCGCCCGAACCTGGCCTGTGGATAACGTGAGAGGCGCCCTTGGCGGCCCGAGACTGACACGTTATGGAGACCTTCGAGATCGAACGCGTGCGGTTTGGGCAGCTACCGAGCGCATCCGTTGCCGACTGGACCCCCATCCGCCCGGGCGCCTACTACGAGACCGGCCGTTGGGAGGCGCTGCACCAAGAGCAACGGCATATGGCCCTGATCCTGACCTCCCTCCCAGGCCTTCGACGGCAGGGCGGCTGGGTCCTGTCGCATCGTTCAGCTGCCGTGCTGTGGAATCTCCCCGTCATCGGGACGCGGCGTGAGGCGGTCGAAGTGAGCGCTCGCGCCGATGGGCGCGGCTTCAGCGGCCTGATCGACCGACATCGCGTCGAGCAGATCCCGGACGCAGTGCTGCGCCACGGCATCCCGGTCACCTCGGTCGCCCGGACCGTCATCGACGTCGCGCGCGTCTCCGGGCTGGCGGCTTCACTCGCGGTCGCTGGGTATGCCGCGTCTCCCTCGATCCCGGCGAGGGACGGGGTGCTGGGATCGCGCGCGCCGACTTCGAGTGGGCGGAGCATGGAGTCATCGGTGAGGCCGACGGAGCGGTGAAGCTCGATCCCGAGTTTCGCGGTGATGGCAAGACCCGAGATCAGATCCTGTGGGAACAGCAGGTCCGACAGCGCCGGATCGAGGCGCGCGGCTTGCGGGTGGCCCGATGGGATTGGGACGCCGCCCTGGACGGCGGGCGGATGCAGCGCGCCATCACGACGCTGGGTGTTCCGGCCCTGGGCGAGCCCTGGGTGACGGCGGACGACCTAGCGCAGCTGCTCGGTGTCGCCCAGGTGGCATTGCCCTACCGGCGCACCCGTGGCGAGCGGCGTCGCGGTGTCCGGTGGCTGCTGTAGGGATGGTCCGCTCGGCGTGGGATGGTCCGCTCGGCGGCATACGGTGGTACTGGCAGTGTCAGCTCGACGCGAGGAGACCCAGGTGCAGTACTGGTACAACGTCGCCACCGGCAGGGTGGAGAGCGACGACGAGCGGGCGCCCGGCGCCGACGTGATGGGCCCCTATGGGTCGGCGGACGAGGCGGCGCAGGCGCTCGAGACGGCCCGGCGCAAGACCGAGCAATGGGACGCCGAGGACAAGGCGTGGGACGAGCGCGGTGCGACTCCTGGATGGGACGACACGGAGCTCGAGGACTGAGCCGATGTCGACTCGCCGTTCTCCAGACGCTGGAGAACGGCACACGGGGGGCCCGCGGCGTGGTGTGCCGCAGACCCCCCGTCGCCGTCATCCGGACTGTCAGACCGCAGCGGCCTCCAGCTCGTGGATGCTCGCCGTCCGAACGACACCGATGAGGCCCTGCAGCGACCGCGCAAGCAGCGTGGCGCGCTCAGGACTCACCGGAGCCCGGCCTTGCAACATGGCGGAGACCAGGAGGGCACACACGGCCTGGTCGACCGCCTCGTCGGTGAGAGAGTTCTCCATGAGAGCCTCCACCGCCGGGTTAGCGGAGTTGAGCACGAGCGTCGCCAGCTTGGCCGACTGCGACTGCTTGCCCTTCTCGTCGTCGAAGCGAGCCATCGTCGGCCACCACAGGGCGGCACGCTCGACCGGCTCGAAGGAGCTCACCTGCACGTCGACGTCGGTCACATCGTGCTTCTGCAGGATCTCGACGGCTGACGCCGCCAGCCGCATCGCGGCGCGCCGGTCGGAGGCCGGCGTCGGCTTGATCATGCCGACGAGGGCGTCGATGTCGACCTCGTGCAGCGGCTGACCGGACTCCGCGAGCTTCTTCATCAGCGCACCGTCGTGCGGACCGCTCGCGTTGACGACGAGGGCGCCGGTGTGGGCGGCGATGTCGGCCATCGCGGCGTACTTGTCGCCGTCGGTGATGTAGTGGATCGGGTCGCCGGTGCGGGACAGGTCGACCAGGGTCCGGTCGCCCGCCGTCGTCGGGAAGGTCAGCGTCGAGACGACCAGGTCGCGCAGGTCGCGGTCCTCGACCGACAGCGCCTTCAGGCCGGCCGAGTGCAGGCGCGCGATGTCGTAGTAGACCTCCGGGTAGGCGCCGTGCACGAGGATGAGCTCGGCGAGGATCCGCTGGCCCAGCTGCTCGCGCACGAGGCGCAGTGACGTCGTCTCCTGCAGGGCCTCACGGGAGGCCGTGAGCGGCAGGTCGCCGGCGTCGAGGACGGCGCGGCAGAAGAAGGCCCAGTCCGGCAGCAGCTGCGTGTCGGCGTCGGCGACGAGCATGCCGCGCGCGTAGATCCGGTCACCGGTCCGGTGCCCCGGCTGCGCGGTGTAGGGGAGCACGAAGCCGAGGCCCTTGACGTCGAGCATCGAGACGTTGAGCTGGATGATCCCCATCGGCTCGAAGCCGAGGTTCTCGCGGCACCAGGCGACCTGCTCCTCGACCGGGAGCTGCCACGGGGCGGTGCGCTGGGAGACGAGCTGACCGGCCACCCGCACCGGCACGTCGAGCAGCTCGGCGAAGTCGTGGGTGAGCTGCAGCAGCGTCTCCTCGGAGCACCACCAGCCCTCGCCGTGACGCGGCTTGATCCGCATCTCGGAGCCGGGGGTGTCCAGCGGCTCGCACTCCTCGATGTCGAAGGTGCCGTTGGCGTGCCCGACCCACTTGATCGTCGGGGCGTCGGCCTCCTTGGCCGAGCGCGACCGGACCTCGATCGTGTCCGCGATGAGGAAGCAGGAGAGCAGACCGATACCGAACTGGCCGAGGAACTTCCGCCGGGCGGCGTTGAAGTCCTTGCGCTTGCTCGAGGAGCCGATCGTCGCCAGCAGCTGGCGCATGTCGTCGGCCGACAGGCCGATCCCGTTGTCGCGGACGATCATCGGCTCGTTGCCGTATGCCGGCGTGATGAGGATCTCGCCCTTGACGTCCGGCTCCAGCCGAATGCGCGCCTCGATGGCGTCGCGCGCATTCTGCAGCAGCTCACGCAGATAGACGCGCTCGCTGCTGTAGAGGTGGTGGCTGAGAATGTCGACGATGCCTCGGAGGTCGACCTTGAATTGCTCTCGCGAGTCGCTCATCGAAGCTCCGTCCGTGGATTGTGTTCCGCTCATGGGAAACGCCGTGTGCCCTTCTTTGTCCCCGTGAACTTGCGATCCGGCCGGCTGGCCAGTGCTCGGTGTGGTCGGCCGGCGCCTGGGGAGGCGGGCCGGTCAGCTCGGGTCCCGCTCGCCACCGCACCACCGGCAGCACGCAGAGAACCCATAGGACAGGAGTGTGCTCGCCGCGCTGATGACCCGCATCGGCCGACCACCCCTGGCTCTGTGGACGAAAGGACGATACCTAGCCGGGCAAACCCCGTCCTACGCTTGACGACGTCAGACCCGTGCCACCCGGTACGAGGTTCACCACAGCGCCGGGGGCGCACGCAAACAAATCTCAGAAAGAAGAGCTACGAATGTCGGACTACAACACCGCTCTCAACGAGTGCATGCAGATCGACGGCGCCATGGGTGTCGCCCTCGTCGAGACCGCGACCGGCATGGCGCTGGCCACGGCCGGCAACCCGGTCGGCATCGACCTGACCGTCGCCGCGGCGGGCAACGCCAACGTGATCCAGGCCAAGCTGCGCACCATGAAGGACCTCGGCATCAAGGAGAAGCTCGAGGACGTCCTCATCACGCTGGACTCGCAGTACCACATCCTGCGCACCTTCGGCCGTGAGGACGGCATCTTCCTCTACCTGGTGCTCGACAAGGCCAAGGCCAACCTGGCCATGGCGCGCTTCCGCCTCGCCAAGATCGAGGGCGCGCTGACCCTCTGAGTGTCGCCGGCGCGATCCGCCGGACCCTCACCAGGAACCCCTGTGCGAACTGCACAGGGGCTTCCTGCATGCCCGGCGGCACCCGGGCATCCACGACATCCCTCGCGCCGGCCACACCGGACCGGCCGCCGCGTAACGCCCCCGAAACACCGCTTTGACAGGATCGCGGCATGGACCGCCAGCAAGAGTTCGTCCTGCGCACCATCGAGGAGCGCGACATCCGATTCGTCCGGCTGTGGTTCACCGACGTCGTCGGCGCGCTGAAGTCGGTGGCGATCGCGCCGGCCGAGCTCGAGGGCGCGTTCAGCGAGGGGATCGGCTTCGACGGCTCGGCGATCGAGGGCTTCGCGCGCATCTACGAGGCCGACATGCTCGCCAAGCCCGACCCCGCGACCTTCCAGGTGCTGCCGTGGCGGGGCGAGAAGCCGGGCACCGCCCGGATGTTCTGCGACATCCTCACCCCCGACGGCCAGCCGAGCTTCGCCGACTCACGGCATGTGCTGCGACGCGCGCTGGCCAAGGCGGGCGATCTCGGCTTCACCTTCTACACCCACCCCGAGATCGAGTTCTTCCTGCTCGAGCAGCAGGAGCGCGGGGTGCCGGTCACACCGGTGCCGGTCGACGACGGCGGCTACTTCGACCACGTTCCGCACGGCAGCAGCCACGACTTCCGCCGCGCCGCGATCACCCTGCTCGAGAACATGGGCATCTCGGTCGAGTTCAGCCATCACGAGGGTGCGCCGGGGCAGAACGAGATCGACCTGCGCTATGCCGACGCGCTCTCCACCGCCGACAACATCATGACCTTCCGGGCCGTCGTCAAGGAGGTGGCGCTCGAGCAGGGCGTGCGGGCGTCCTTCATGCCCAAGCCCTTCCGCGAGCATCCCGGCTCGGGCATGCACACCCACCTGTCGCTCTTCGAGGGCGACGCGAACGCCTTCCACGAGGCCGGCGCGCCCTATCAGCTCTCCCGCACTGCCCGGCAGTTCATCGCCGGCCTGCTGCGGCACGGGGCCGAGATCACCGCGGTCACCAACCAGTGGGTCAACTCCTACAAGCGGCTCTGGGGCGGCGGCGAGGCGCCGGCCTATCTCACGTGGGGCCACAACAACCGCTCCGCGCTGATCCGGGTGCCGATGTACAAGCCGGACAAGGGCAACTCGAGCCGGGTCGAGGTCCGCTCCATCGACTCCGCGTGCAACCCCTATCTCGCCTTCGCCGTGCTGCTCGCCGCCGGTCTCAAGGGCGTCGAGGAGGGCTATGAGCTGCCGCCCGAGGCCGAGGACGACGTGTGGCGGCTGACCGACAGCGAACGCCGCGCCATGGGCATCGAGCCGCTGCCGTCCTCACTCGGTCGGGCGCTGGAGCTGATGGAGCGCAGCGAGCTCGTCGCCGAGACGCTGGGCGAGCACGTCTTCGACTTCTTCCTGCGCAACAAGCGCGCCGAGTGGCGCGAATACCGCCAGCAGATCACCCAGTTCGAGCTGGACCGCTATCTCACCCGGCTCTGACGGCAGGCCGGCTCACGAGCGGGTCCGGCCCTCTCGGAGCATCGCCACCGCCTGCTCGGCCCGCCGCGCTCGGGTCTCCGGCTTGACCGCCGTGCCCACCCACTCGGCGAACTCGCGCCGGTGAGTGAAGGCCAGCGCCTGGTATGCCGCCCCGGCCGCCGGATCGCTCGCGAGGGCCTGCTCGAGCTCGACCGGCACCGGCACCTCGCGCGGCGCCTCGTCGAGCGTGAGGACCACAGTCACCTGGTCCCCGATCTGCACCCCGAGATCTGCCCGCGCCGCCTTGCTCAGCCCGACGACGATCACGCCGCCCATGACCGCGACCCGCAGTCGGGCCGTGCGGCCGTCGATGGACACCCGCACGGGGGCGCGCTTGCCGCCGCCGATCGCCGCGACGTCGGCCTCGCTCAGCACGATCGCGGCCGCCGGCCCAAAGCGCTCGATCCGGGTCTGCAGGGTGAGCTCTCCCATGTCCCCAACCCTAGAGCGGCAGCGGCCGGCCGCCCGGTGCCGCCGGCTCACCCTCCGACCTCCCCGCCCGGCCCGCCGGGCCAGCGCGGCAGGATAGGGGCATGGTCTCCCGCTCCTCGAGCGCCGACGCGCAGCTGGCCCGACTCGGCTTTGCGGAGCCCGACCGGGCCACCGGCCTGCTGCGCGAGCCGGCCCTCGTCGGACTCTTCCTCGGGCGCCGGGTCGCGCGCCACGAGGAGCTCGACGAGCTGCTCGCCCAGACTCGGGATGCGCGGGTCTCGGTCGCCGAGGGGATGTCGGTGAGCGCCGACCCAGACCTGGCCGCGATCGGGCTGGTGCGCCTGACGGAGGCACTCGTCGCAGCCGGTATGCCGCCCGCTCACCCCGCGTCGCCGGCGCACCTGGCCCAGCTGCTCGCCTCCGACACCGCCCGTCGGCACCGGCTGCTCGTCACCCTCGGCGGCTCGCGGGCGCTCGTCGACCACCTCGCCGCCCATCCGGAGCACTGGCTGTGCGCCGCCGATGCCGAGCCCCGCACGGCCGACGAGCTGCGCACCGCGCTGACCACGGCAGTCGCGCCGGAGGCGCGAGGCGAGCGGGCGGCATACGACGCCTTGCGGCTGGCCTATCGGCGCGAGCTCATCGGCATCGCCGCCCTCGACCTGGCCAGCGACGACCCGGTGGCCCACCTGCCGACTGCCGCCGAGTCGCTGGCCCAGCTCGCCGAGGCGGCCCTCGATGCGGGCCTCGCGATCGCGCGGGAGGAGTTCGGCCCTGGTCACGAGGACTGCCGGCTGGCGATCATCGGGATGGGTAAGACCGGTGGGGGAGAGCTCAACTACGTCTCCGACGTCGACGTCATCTTCGTCGCCGAGCCGGCCGAGGGGATCGACGAGGAGCGCGCGCTCAAGGTCGGCGCGGCGCTCGCGACGGCGACCATGAAGGCCTGCTCGGCCCAGACCGGCGAGGGCACGCTGTGGCCGGTCGACGCCGCGCTGCGCCCCGAGGGCAAGGCCGGCCCGCTCGTGCGAACCATCGCCAGCCACCGCGCCTACTACGAGCGGTGGGCCAAGACCTGGGAGTTCCAGGCCCTGCTCAAGGCCTGGGTGTCCGCCGGCGACCTCGAGGTCGGCAAGGCCTACAAGGCGGCTGTCGCCCCGTTCATCTGGGGGGCTGCCGGACGGGACAACTTCGTCGAGGACGTCCAGGCGATGCGCCGCCGGGTCGAGCAGCACGTGCCCCCCGCCGAGGCCGCCCGCCAGCTCAAGCTCGGAGCCGGCGGGTTGCGCGACGTCGAGTTCAGCGTCCAGCTCCTGCAGCTCGTGCACGGCCGCACCGACGAGAGCCTGCGCTCGGCGACCACCCTCGAGGCGCTCCGAGCGCTGGCTGCCGGCGGCTACGTGGGGCGCGACGACGCGGCCACGCTCGACGCGGCATACCGGCTGCTGCGCACGCTCGAGCACCGCATCCAGCTCTACCGGCTGCGTCGCACCCACCTCATGCCGACCGCCCCCGACGAGCTGCGCGTGCTCGGCCGAGCCCTACACCTCTGGCAGGACCCCGCGATCACCGTCGTCGAGCAGTGGCAGCGGATGGCCCGCGAGGTGCGCCGGATCCACGAGCGGCTCTTCTACCGCCCGCTGCTCGCCGCGGCAGCCAGGCTCAGCTCCGACGACACCAGCCTGTCCCCGCAACAGGCGCGAGAGCGCTTGGCAGCCTTGGGCTTTCGCGATCCCGCCGGCGCGATGCGACACCTCGAGTCGCTCACGACGGGGGTGTCGCGACGGGCCGCGATCCAGCGCACCCTGCTGCCGGTCATGCTCGGCTGGTTCGCCGACGAGGCCGACCCCGATGCCGGCCTGCTGGCCTTCCGCCGGGTCAGCGACGAGCTCGGCTCGATCCACTGGTATCTCAAGATGCTCCGCGACGAGGGTCAGGCCGCCGAGCGCCTGGCCCACGTGCTCGGTCGCAGCCGGTATGCCGCGGACCTGCTCATCCGCTCGCCGGAGTCGGTGTCGATCCTCGGTGATCCTGACGGCCTGCGGCCCCGCACGCAGGAGGCGCTCGCGCTCACCCTGCGCAGTGCCGCCCGCCGCAAGAGCGTCGCCAAGGACGCGATGGCCGCCGTCGGCGCGTTGCGCCGACACGAGCTGCTGCGGATCGCGCTGGCCGATCTCACCGGTCAGATCGACCGGACCGAGGTGGGGGCAGCCCTGGCCGACCTCGCCGGCGCGACGATCGAGGCCGCGCTCGAGGTGGCTGAGCGGGTCGTCGGCGAGAGCCGCGGCGGCACCCTGCAGGTCGACGTCCTCGTCGTCGGGCTGGGCAGCCTCGGTGGCCGGGAGATGGGCTACGCCTCGGACGCCGATGTCCTGCTCGTGCACCGTGGGCACGAGTGCGTGCCCGACGACGAGGCCCAGCGGCAGGGGGTGGCGGTGGTCCAGGAGCTGGTCCGCCAGCTCGCCGCGTGCGGGCCGGACTCGCTCGCCCTGGACGCCGACCTCCGTCCCGAGGGAAAGAACGGCCCCTTGTCGCGCAGCCTCGCCTCCTATGCCGTCTACTACGAGCGGTGGGCGCTCACCTGGGAGTTCCAGGCATTGCTGCGCGCCCGGCCGATCGCGGGCGACGTGGACCTCGCTGCGGACCTGCTCGCTCTCATCGACCCGCTGCGCTACCGCGCGGCCGGTCTGACCCCGACCCAGGTGCGCGACGTCCGCACGATGAAGGCTCGGGTCGAGTCCGAGCGGCTTCCGCGCGGCGCCGACCCGCGGACCCATCTCAAGCTCGGTCGCGGCGGGCTCACCGACGTCGAGTGGGTCGTCCAGCTGCTCCAGCTCCGGTATGCCGCGGCGCACCCGAGCCTGCAGGTCACCGGCACGCTCGCCGGCCTGGCCGCCGCGCAGGATGCCGGCCTCATCGAGGCCGACGACGCGCAGACGCTGGCGGCGGCATACCGGATGGCGACGTCGTTGCGTGACGCGGGCCTGCTGTGGCGGGGCCGACCCGTCGACGCGGTGCCGGCCGACGTCCGGGAGGCGGACGGGATCGGCCGGATCGTCGGGCGTGAGCCGGGCACCGGCGCCTCGCTCGTCGAGGCCTATCTGCGCCTGGCCCGCCGGGCCCGGGCCGTCGTCGAGCGGGTCTTCTACGAGACGAGCGCGACGGGTTCGGGCTAGCCGGTTAGGCCCACCTCACCTCGCGGGGCCAGGGTGTGGTTCGCTATGACCCGTGACCGTCACCGTCTTTCTGCTCGACGACCACGAGATCGTCCGCCGCGGGCTGCGCGAGCTGCTCGAGGTCGAGGACGACATCGAGGTCATCGGCGAGTCCGGACTGGCCCAGGAGGCCGAGCGGCGCATCCCTGCCCTGCGGCCCCGGGTCTGCGTGCTCGATGCCCGCTTGCCCGACGGCTCGGGCATCGACGTGTGCCGCCATGTCCGGGCCATCGACCCGACCCTGCACTGCCTCATCCTCACCTCCTACGACGACGACCAGGCACTGCGGGCGGCCGTGCTCGCCGGCGCCGCCGGCTACGTGCTCAAGGACATCCGCGGCAACGATCTCGTCGCGGCGATCCGTCGGGTGGCGGCGGGGGAGCAGCTCATCGCCCCGGACGTCGTGGCACGGGTGCGCTCCAGCCTGGGCGAGTCGTCGGTCGACCCTCGGCTGCGGTCACTGACGCCGCAGGAGCGCCGGATCCTCGAGCACATCGCCGAGGGCATGACCAACCGGCAGATCGCCGAGGGCATGTTCCTCGCTGAGAAGACGGTGAAGAACTACGTCACCTCGATCCTCGACAAGCTCGGCATGGACAGTCGCACGCAGGCCGCCGTGTATGCCGCGACACACCCCACGCGCAAGACGCCGCCCAAGCGCGGCTGATCCTGCCTGCGGCGCGCCGCGGGTGACGTGTCCGCCCCTGGGGACCTTTGGCCCTGACACCTCGTGCGGCCCCGGCTGACCATGACCGTGTGAGCATCGTCCGGTCCCACCCAGCGGTCAGGTTCTCGCCGGGGGTCTCCGGCGACGTGGTCGCCGGTCTGCTCAACGACGGGCAGGCCGACGCGGTGGCGGCTGCCGCGGTGACCGAGGCCGTGCGCCGCGGTGCCCGGCTGCGCTTCGTGCAGGTCGTCGACGACGGGCTCAGCCCGGAGGAGCGCGCCGACGCCGACCAGCACACCTTCCGGTCGGCCGTCCGCGCGCTGCGGGGGGTGCGGGGGCTGCCGTGCCGTTTCGAGGTGGTCACCGGCGATCCGACCGACACCCTCATCGAGCTGTCCGCGTCGGCAGCGGCGCTCATCATCGGCGCTCATCGGGGCCGCGGCGCCGAGCTGGCCGACCGGTGCCGGGCCGACGCCCCGTGCCCGGTCATCGTCGTCGACGGACCGTCGGCGGCCTGATCCGCGGCGCCCCGGCACCAAGGCATCCGCGCCAGTCGGCGCCGCGCGGCTAGCATCGCCCCGTGCCTCACCCCTCCGAGCCCTCGCCGAGCGCGGTCCCGCGGCTGGGCGCGGCGCTGCGTCTGCCGCGGTCGGGCGATGCTGCGGCCTCGCTGCTGCATGCCGTGCTCGCGGTCGGACAGGACCTCGACCTGCACGAGGTGCTGCAGCGGATCGTCCGCAGCGCATGCGCGATGGTCGGCGCGCGCTACGGTGCGCTAGGGGTGCTACGACCGGACCGTGAGGGGCTCATCGACTTCATCACCGACGGTCTGCCGCCGGAGCGGATCGCCGAGATCGGCCGGCTGCCCTCCGGGCGCGGCGTCCTCGGTCTGCTCATCCGCGAGCCGCAGCCGCTGCGGTTGGCCGACGTGGCCGCTCATCCGGACTCGATCGGGATGCCGCCCGGCCACCCGCCGATGACCACCTTCCTCGGAGCCCCGGTCCGGGTGCGAGGTGAGGTCTTCGGCAACCTCTATCTCACCGACAAGGTCGGCGGCCTGGAGTTCACCGAGGAGGACGAGGCCCTCGTCGTCGCGCTCGCTGCGGCGGCGGGCATCGCCATCGACAACGCCCGGCTCTTCGAGACCACCCGCCGCCAACAGCAGTGGTCCGAGGCGCTCGGGGCGATGAGCCAGGCCCTGCTGTCCGGGCGGGACCAGCGCGACACGCTCAGTCGTCTCGTCGAACGCGCCTGCGCGGCCGCCGAGGCGGACCTGGCGGCCGTCGCACTCCTCGACGAGGAGGGCGCCCTCGTCATCGAGGCGGCCACCGGGAGTGACGCAGGAGCGAGGTCGGTCGTCGGCACGCCCTTCGCCGAGCCGCATTGGCAAGCCATCCTCGAGTCCGGCGAGCCGCTGCTGCTGGAGAGCAAGGAGGGCGAGACGGTGGCCGACGACGCGGTCGGCACCCTGCGCGAGGCCGCCGGGCTCGCCGCGCACGGCCAGACCGCGATCGTCCCTATGACCGTCGGCTCGGGCAGCATCGGCCTGCTCGTCGTCGGCTGGGAGGCCAGCGGCGGGCCCGGGGGCTACGACGCGGCCGAGCCGCTCAAGCAGTATGCCGACCAGGCTGCGGTCACCCTCGTGGCGGCCTCCGCCCAGCGCGACCGCGAGCGGATGGGGGTGCTGGAGGATCGCGAGCGGATCGCCCGCGACATGCACGACGTCGTCATCCAACGGCTCTTCGCGACCGGTCTGGGCCTGCAGTCGGCGACCCGGCTGGCGACCCACCCGGTGGTGCGCAGTCGGATCGAGGAGGCGGTCGACGAGCTCGACATCGCGATCAAGGACATCCGGGCGATGATCTTCGAGCTGCACCAGCCGGTCACCGAGCCCCTCGACGAGGAGCTCGCCGAGCTGGCCCACGGCTTCACCGAGGCCCTCGGCTTCATCCCTGCGCTGGCCGTCGACGGCGACGTCGACAAGGTTCCCGCGGACCTGCGGCTCGACCTGTTGGCCGTCGTCCGCGAGCTGCTGTCCAACGTCGCGCGGCATGCGCACGCGCGGCATACCGAGGTGTGGGTGCGGGTCGAGCCCGACACGGTCCGGGTCATCGTCGAGGACGACGGGCGCGGCTTCGCCGACACAGGCCGGCGCAGTGGCTTGGACAACCTCTCTCAACGAGCGGTGCGCCGGGGTGGGGACTGCGTTATCGAGCGTGGCGTCCTCGGCGGCACCCGGGTGACCTGGACCTCCAGCTCGAACACGGACTGAGGGAGGATCCAGGCGCTCTTGCGGTGGACCATCGGCTGCGCGAGAAGATCATCGCCGGATCGGCTCTCACGGTCCGTAAATGGTCTAGGGTCACCCCAGGTCCGACGGCGCGCCGCCGCCTGGCCCTTCTCTCTCACCAGGAGCGTGAATGCGACGCAGAATCCTCGGGGGCCTTGGGGTGCTCCCCCTCGTGTTCGCCGGAGTCGGGACGGGAGCTGCCCAGGCGGCCGACGCCCCCACCCCCACCAGCTACACCGACGGCGTCTACATCGTGCAGATGCTCGATGCACCGGTTGCCGCCTATGACGGGTCTCGACCCGGACTGCCGGAGACCGCTCCGAAGGACGGTCGCAAGATCGCCAAGAAGAGCGCCGAGGTGCAGGGGTATGTCAAGCACCTCGAGAAGACCCACGACGATGCGCTGCGCCAGGCCGGTGCGAACGGCAAGGTCTACGACTACTCCTACGCCTTCAACGGCTTCTCCGCGCGCCTCACCGGTGCCGAGGCCGCCAAGCTGGCCAAGCAGCCCGGAGTCGCCATCGTCTCCAAGTCCCAGACCTACACGATCGACACCTCATCGACCCCGCACTTCCTCGGGCTCGACGACCCCAAGTCCGGGCTGTGGACCGCCTTGGGCGGTCCGAGCAAGGCCGGTGAGGACGTGATCATCGGGATCATCGACTCCGGCATCTGGCCCGAGTCGCTGAGCTTCTCCGACAAGGCGGTCAACGGGGTCCCGAGCGCCACCGGGCCGGTTGTCTACGGACCCGCCCCGGCCGGCTGGTCGGGCAGCTGTGACCTCGGGGAGGGCTGGACAGCGACGACCTGCAACAACAAGCTCATCGGCGCGCGGTACTACAACCGAGGCGCGGGTGGGAATGCCGGCGTGGACGCCAGCAAGCCGTGGGAGTACAACTCCGCGCGCGACTACAACGGGCACGGCACGCACACCGCCAGCACGTCGGGCGGCAACTACGCCACGCCGACCACCGGCCCGGCCACCGGCCTCGGTGCCAGCATCAGCGGCATGGCGCCGCGGGCCCGTATCGCGGCCTACAAGGCGCTCTGGTCGACCAAGTCGGGTGACACCGCGTCGGGCTCGGGCGTCGACCTCGTCGCCGCCATCGACCAGGCCGTGGCCGACGGCGTCGACGTGATCAACTACTCGATCAGCGGCAGCAGCACGAACTTCGCCGACCCGGTCGAGATCTCCTTCCTCTTCGCGGCGCGAGCCGGTGTGTTCGTCGCCGCATCGGCCGGCAACAGCGGCCCGGACCCGTCGACCGTCGCGCACCCGTCGCCGTGGATCACCACCGTGGCCGCCGGCACGCACAACCGCAGCGGGACCGGCTCGGTCACCCTGGGCAACGGCGCCACGTACACGGGCGCCTCGATCGCCGCTCCCGTCGGCCCGGCACCCCTCGTGCTCGCCAGGGACGCCGGCCTGGCCGGCGCCGACCCGACCAAGCTGCGGCTCTGCTACTCGGCCGACGATGGCGCGGTCGTGCTCGACCCTGCCAAGGTCGCCGGGAAGGTCGTGGTCTGTGATCGAGGGGTCACGGCGCGCGTCAACAAGAGCGCGGCGGTCAAGGCCGCTGGGGGCGTCGGGATGATCCTCGCCAACACCAGCGCCAACTCGATCAATGCGGACTTCCACTTCGTGCCGACCGTGCACGTCACGGACACCGACGCTGCCGCGATCAAGGCCTATGCCACGTCGTCGGACGCGACCGCGACGATCAACCAGGCGACGATCAGCTACACCGCACCCGCGCCGGGCGTGGCGTCGTTCTCGTCGCGCGGCCCGCTCCTCGCCGGTAGCGGAGACTTGCTCAAGCCCGACCTGATCGCCCCTGGTCAGGACATCCTCGCCGCGGTCTCCCCGGACACCGCACACGGCATGGACTTCAACCTGCTCAGTGGCACCTCGATGTCCTCGCCGCACGTCGCCGGTCTCGCAGCCCTGCTGCGCGCCATGCACCCGACCTGGACGCCGATGGCCATCAAGTCGGCCCTCATGACGACCGGCAAGGACGTGATCGAGGCCGGCACGCTCAAGCGCAACCAGCGCACGTCCGACCCGGAGGTGGTCTTCGCCCAGGGCGCCGGACACGTCCAGCCCAACCTGGCGGCCAACCCTGGGCTGGTCTACGACAGTGGCTGGGCCGACTGGCTGGCCTTCCTGTGCGGCACGACCGACGCGGTTGGGCCGAACACCTGCGCCACCCTGAAGGCGGCTGGCTACTCGACTGACCCGAGTGACCTGAACACCCCGTCGATCGCCATCGGTGATCTCGCCGGCAAGCAGACGGTCACCCGACGGGTCACCAACGTCAGCGACCGCCCGGTCCACTACGACGTCAAGATCTCGGGCATGACCGGCTTCAAGGTGAACGTGAAGCCGTCCAGCTTCAACCTGCGGCCGGGTCAGACGATCGCCTTCCGCGTGACCATCACTCGCACGACGGCGGCGTTGGACACCTACGGAGCCGGCTACCTGACGTGGGACAGCGAGCGCAGTGCCCGCGTGTCCATTCCGATCGTCGTGCGGCCGGTCGCCCTGGCGGCCCCGGCAACCGTGGCCGGAACCGGTGCGCCGATCAGCTACCCGGTGACGTTCGGCTACTCCGGTGCGTTCACCGCCTCTGCCCGCGGACTGGTGGCGGCGACGACGACGCCTGGGTCCGTCACGGACGACCCGGGTGACAAGTTCTCGCCGACCGGCCCGGGGGTGTGGAGCACGACGGTGACCGTCCCCGCCGGGACGACGCTGGCTCGGTTCGCCACCTACGACTGGGCGATGACCGGCAGCAACGACGTGGACATGTACGTCTACAACTCGGCAGGCAAGCAGGTCGGGATGAGCGGTGGCGGGACGTCCGACGAGCACGTCGATCTCGTCGATCCGCCCGCAGGCGTCTACACCGTCTACGTGCACGGCTTCGCCGTGCCGGCCGGCAGCGCCAGCTTCACACTGTTCAGCTGGCTGGTCGACTCCACCGCCGCTGGCAATATGACGGTGGCCGCCCCGGCGACGGCAACCTCCGGCGCCACGGGCACGATCACCCTGTCGTTCACCGGGCTGGCCCCGGCGACGAGGTATCTCGGCTCGGTGGCTTACGGAGGACAGCCGGGTCTGCCCGACCCGACGGTCGTCGAGGTCAACACCCCGTAGCGGAATGCTCGAGGAAGTCCCAGGTCAGGGAGGTCCGCCGCGTGCGGGCCTCCCTGACCTGCCACCGGAGGACGTCGTCGACTGGGCGGCATTGCGCCGGTTGACCCAACCCGCCGCGCACCCGCACGAGTGCAACGTGACTCTGGTCGGGCGGCTCGAACGAGCTGCGGCCGAGTCACGCCCCGTCGTCCTGCGCGGGGACGATGGCCGGCTCTGGGAGCCCCAGTGGCCCGCGACACTCCGTTGGCGTGCCGGCGTTCTGGTCGATCAATCCGGGAGACCGCGGGCACGCCTCGGCGATCGAGTTCGGCTGTTCGGCGTTGTGGGATCCGGGGGCACGAGCTCGCAGGCGGGTGCGGTGCTGGAGGTGTCGGATGTGGAGAGCGCACCAGATGACATACCCTAGGGGGTATAGTTCCGTCATGCGAGTCGTGCGGTCCCTTGCCCTCAGTGCTGCTCTCGTCGTCGGCGCCGCGGGCCTCGGCTCGCTGGCCGCCTGCTCCTCGGGCGGGGCAGCCGGGGGAGTCTCCGGCGCGACCGCGGCGTCGTCGGTACCCACCAACGGCGCAACCTTGGATGCCCCTGCTTTCGCCGCCGCCCTCAAGCGTCCCGGCACGGTCGTCCTCGACGTCCGGACGGCCGACGAGTTCGCGAGCGGGCACCTGGCCGGTGCGCACAACCTCGACGTCAACGCGGCCGACTTCGCCGCCAAGGTCGGCGCGCTCCCCAAGGACGTCCTCTACGCGGTCTACTGCCGCAGTGGGAACCGATCGGCCACCGCGCTGGCGGTGATGAAGCAGCTGGGATTCACCCAGACCTATCACCTCGGCGGCGGCATCGGCGCGTGGACCTCGGCTGGCGGCCAGGTCGTCACCGGCTGACCTGACGCGGCGCGGCATACCCCTGGGGGTATAGTTGTCACATGGCAACCCAAGACCTCACCACGGCCGACTTCGAGACCACCGTCACGAGCAACGACATCGTGCTCGTCGACTTCTGGGCGGCCTGGTGCCAGCCGTGCCGGATGTTCGCCCCGGTCTTCGAGAAGGCCTCGACCGAGCACCCGGACATCGTCTTCGGCAAGGTCGACACCGAGGCCGAGCAGCCGTTGGCCCGGGCGGCCGGCATCACGTCGATCCCGACCCTGATGGCCTTCCGTGAGGGCGTGCTCGTCTTCGCCCAGCCCGGGGCGCTGCCCGCCGCACGGCTGGCGCAGCTCATCGAGCAGGTGCGCGGCCTCGACATGGCCAAGGTGCACGCGACCGTCGCCGCGCAGCAGCCCACCTCCTGACCGACCGGTCGATAGGGTGCCGGGGTGACCGACCGGCGCCTGCACCTGGATCGACGAGCCCTACTGCTCGTCGTGCTGTGCACGGTCGTGTGGGGCTTCGGGCAGCTCGCCTCGAAGGTGGCGCTGGCGCAGATCCCACCGCTCACCCAGGCGGGGCTGCGCTCTGCCGGGGCCGCCCTGCTTGTCATGGCCTGGGCCCGCTATCGGCGAATCCCGTTGTGGGAGAAGGACGGCACGCTCGTGCCGGGCCTCATCGCCGGCCTGCTCTTCGCGGTCGAGTTCGCGGCGGTCTACACCGGCTTGCGCCACACCACGGCCGGCCGGCTCACCGTCTTCCTCTACCTTGCTCCCTTCGTCGTCGCCATCGGGATGGCCTTCATCAGCCGGGCCGAGCGGCTCTCGCCGCGAGCGACGGTCGGCCTCCTCGTCGCCTTCGCCGGCGTCGGGATCGCCTTCGCCGAGGGCTTCTCGGCCGGGCCGGCGATGCCCCAGCAGTGGCTGGGCGACGCCCTCGGCGTCTTCGCGGCCGTTGGCTGGGGGGCGACGACTCTCGTCATCCGGGCCAGCTCCCTGGCTCCGGTCGACCCGGCCAAGACGCTGCTCTATCAGCTCGGCATCTCCGGCATCGGGCTGCCGATCGCCGGCTGGCTTGCCGGGGAGCGCATCGCCACCCCGCTGTCGGGGCTGTCGATCGGATCGTTGCTCTTCCAGATCGTCGTCGTCTCCTCGGCGAGCTACCTCGTCTGGTTCTGGCTGGTGCGCACGTATGCCGCGGCGCGACTGTCCGCCTTCACCCTGCTCACCCCGATCATCGCCCTGCTGGCCGGCGCGGCCCTGCTGAGCGAGCCGCTCACCCCACGGATCGGGGTGGCGGCGCTGGCGGTCGCCGTCGGTCTGGTGGCCGTCAACGCCGGCCCCCGTCGTCGTCGAGATGCCTGAGGCTGAGCTGGGCCCAGAATCTCGGCCGGCCCTAGCGGCCGATCGATGGTCTCTGCGGGAGAGACTGCCGGCATGGGATTCCTCGACCGACTCTTCGGCCGCACCGACCAGCACCGTCCGCAGGGCACGCCGCCGCCGGCACCGCACGCGGGAGGCCGCGCGGCATACCCGGGCGTGCAGGATGCCGCCCCGGGGCAGGCGCCCGGTGACGCCGAGGCGATCGCCCGCTATCGCTACCTGTTGCGCACCGCCCCGCCGGAGCAGATCGAGCAGGCGCACGCCGAGGCCTTCGCCCGGCTGTCGCCGGAGCAGCGCCGCGCCGTGCTCGCCGAGATGGGTCGCACGCTGCCGCCCGAGGAGCTGCCGCGCTCGGCCGACCCGCAGGCGATGGCCCGCACGGCCACTCGGGCCGAGATGATGCGGCCGGGCTATCTCACCCGCACCTTCGGCGGGGTCGGCGTCGGCGGGATGGGGATGGGCGGCGTCTTCGCCTCGTCGATGCTCGGCTCGATCGCCGGCATCGTGGTGGGCTCGGCCATCGCCGGCAGCCTCCTCGACGGCTTCGACAGCTCCCCGGAGGCGGCTGGGGCCGACCTCGCGGCTGGAGACATCGGGGACCAGGCCGACCTTGGGGGGTGACGGCGGCATGGGGCACGGCGCTGACCAGGGCGGCTGGGACGTCGGCCACGATGCCGGGTCTCTCGACTCAGGCGACGGTGGCTGGGGGGATGTCGGAGGCGGCATCGGCGGTGGCGACTTCGGTGGCGACTTCGGGGGAGACCTGGGCGGCTTCTGACTCGTCCTCCGCGAGAAGGCGCGGACCGGAGTCCTCTACCGGCAGGCCCGGGTGACCGAAGGTCCACACTCGAGGCACTTCCGGCCGCCACAGCCCGCGCGGACTGACCGGAAGCCCACAGTCGGTGCTGTTTCTGACGGTCGAGGGATCAGCCGGTCTCGGGCCGCCCGTGGCCCGGCTGGCGCATGGTGAGCGACCCGATCACGCCGGCGATGGCCGCCAGGGCGGCGAGCAGATAGGCCGAGCTGAAGCTGCCGGTGCGCGCGCCGATGATGCCGGCCAAGGCCGGACCGGCCGCCTGTCCGATGCCGAAGAAGATGGTCAGCGCACCGAGCGCCCGCACCGCCTGCTCCGGCGCCATGTAGTCACCGGCGATGGCGCCCATGATGCCGGGCACGCTCCACGCTGCGACGCCGAAGAGGGCGACCGCGAGATAGACGAGGGCGCCGGGCAGCTGCAGGCCGACGACGAGGTAGGCGACCGCGTGCATCGCGAAGACGACGGCCAGGCCCAGCTTGCGGCCCACCCGGTCCGACAGCATCCCGAAGAAGCCGCACAGCAGCGACAGCGCCCCGATGACGAACCAGATCCAGCCGGCCGACGACTCGGGCAGCCCGCGCTGGTCGACCAAGGTGCTGACGATGAAGGTCGCGAAGATCGCGTAGGAGAAGCCGTACATCGCGTAGACGAGGCCGAGCACGATCGTCGTGCGGCGGGCTTCGGCGAGCCGCACCGGCGGGGGCAGAGCGGATGCCGGGCTGGCTCGCCCAGCCGGCGCCAAGCCGAGCCGAACAGGACCATCCCGCAACAGGATTGCTGCGACGACGGCTACGCCGGCGATGATCGCCGCCATCACCCGCCAGCTGGTCCGCCAGCCCTGGCCACTGCCGAGCGAGGCATTGACCGCGGGCACGAGCACGCCGCTGATCATCAGGCCCAGGCCGATGCCGGCGACGACGAGCCCGCTGGCCCAGCCGCGCAGGCTCTTGGCGAACCACCGCGACACCGCCCCGACCATGGCGACGTTGCACAGCCCACTGCCCAGGCCGGTGAGCGTGAAGCATCCGAGCACCGGCCAGAAGCCCTCGGCGCCACTGACGAGCAGCAACCCGACGGCGATGAGCACCAGGGCGCCGGTCACGGCCCGCCGCGGACCGACCTGGCCGGTGAGCGACGCCGCCGAGGACGCGCCGGTCAGGTAGCCGAGGAAGTTGGCGGTCCCGATCCCGCCCATCTGCCCGTAGTCGAGTCCGAGGCCACCACGCATCGACGGCACGAGCATCCCGAAGGCGAAGCGCGCCATCCCGAGGCAGCACATCGACACGAGCACGCCGACCCCGACGATGACCCAGCCGTAGTGGAACGGCACGCGGCCGGGCAGACCGCTCGGCATGGCAGGTGCGGGAGTCGTCATCGGCTCGTCTCGGGTCGGTGCGGTCCCTCGAGGCTATCGGTATGCCGGCCGGTGTTGAGGATTGCGAGCGCAAGGTGCGCCTGGGCTCGCTCCGCAGGCGGCAACGCTCGCCAGGCCCGGTGGCTGGCGGTGAGATGTCTGACAAGAGTCGAGATGCGCGACCCATCCGAGCCCGCGCACGACGCTCGCTCGGCGATCGGTCGTCGATACAGGCGAGCAGGACGGCCGCGTCATGGGCATGGCGAGCAGGATTGCGACTGTCGGCCCGGAGTGCTGCCGCCTAGAGAATGAGAGCGCCGAAGGGTCGGGGCACGGAGATGACGTCGACACGACCCGGAAGATCTCCAGACGCGCGTCGACGGTTCGGCGCAGGGCCTGAGTGCCCCCCTCGAAGCGGAGCATCTCGAAGCCCTTCATGCTCTCGATGACCCGGGTGTGGCATGGTCGGCGATGAGAACGTCGATCTGGTCCTCATGGGTGCTGGCGACGATGTCCACGGCCGCGCTACCCCGAACGAACCGGTGCGCGGTGCGGATGCGAGGGTCGATGCTTGGGGCGAGTCGATAGCCGATGGACTCGAGTGCCCTCGCGACGGCTTGGGGGACGCCGCGGACTGTCTCGATGTGCACGACGATGTCGACGTCATGGGTCGGGCGCACAGCATCGATCCCGCGATGGATAGCGTGCAGCAGCCCCCCGGGGCTGCGGCGACCTCGAGGATCGGTCGGGAGATCATCTCGACACGGCCAGCAGCTTCTGAAGCACAGCGCGCCCGACGCCGTTGGCGCGGGCGTCACTGTTCGTGGCCGCATCGAGTGCCGCGATGGTGCGAGTCGCGACACGTCCACGCGCGTGCTGCAGGTCGAAGCGTGTCACGCGCAGCGTCACATTGCCGTGCGTGCTGATTCGGAGCCCGAGGGACTCGACCAGCCGATCCACCTCGTCCCACGCGAGGTATCCATCGACCGAGCTCTCGCTCAGCGGTGCGATACCGATGACGCCCCAATCGCTGGCGACCACCTTGTCGCGCAATCGGGTGACCGCCGCCCGATGCGCGTCGTAGATCTGAACGACAGTCCGGCCGCGCATCCGCGCCAGCAGATCCTCGACGTCGTGGACATCGCGCAGGCTCCGGCGCAGCCGGGAGGTCTGGCTGGCCCTGAGCCAGCTCGCCGTCTGCCCGGCCAGCAGAGCAGCGGCGGCCCAGGCTGTGTGCTCGGCCCAGGAGCGCGTTCGTCCTCCGAGGTTGGCATCGCGGTAGCGGTCGACCGAATCGCGGTCGATGAGACCACGCGCGGGCTTGCCCAGCACTCCGGCGGCGGCGAGCCGGCGTACTTGCCGATGTGACACGTGGAGGGCCGCCGCGGCGTCCGGAATGGTGAGGAGCTCTCCGCGCTGCATGACAGATGACGTTCACTATCGGACCCAATCTGTCAAGCCGGCGATCGCAGCAGCCCCGTGACAGCGGTATGCCGCCCGCGCGAGGTGCGCGGGCGGCATACCGAATGGTGTTGTGCCAGAACGAGATCGGCTCAGATGTCGAAGTACATCTCAAACTCGTGGGGGTGCGGGCGGAAGCGGATCGGGTCGACCTCGTTCTTGCGCTTCCACTCGATCCACGTCTCGATGAGGTCCTTGGTGAAGACGTCACCCTCGAGCAGGAAGTCGTGGTCGGCCTCTAGCGCGTTGAGCACCTCGGGCAGCGACCCGGGCACCTGCTTGATCTCGGCGTGCTCCTCCGGGGGCAGCTCGTAGAGGTCCTTGTCGACCGGCTCCGGCGGCTCGATCCGGTTCTTGATGCCGTCGAGCCCGGCCATCAGCTGGGCGGCGAAGGCGAGGTAGGGGTTGCACGACGGGTCCGGGATCCGGAACTCGATCCGCTTGGCCTTCGGCGACGCACCGGCGATCGGGATGCGGATGCACGCCGAGCGGTTGCGGGCCGAGTAGACGAGGTTGACCGGCGCCTCGTAGCCCGGGACCAGCCGGTGGTAGGAGTTGACCGTCGGGTTGGTGAAGGCGAGCAGCGCCGGGGCGTGCTTGAGCAGGCCGCCGATGTACCACCGGGCCAGGTCGGACAGGCCGCCGTAGCCGTTCTCGTCGTAGAAGAGCGGCTTGCCGTCCTTCCACAGCGACTGGTGGGTGTGCATGCCCGAGCCGTTGTCGCCGAAGATCGGCTTCGGCATGAAGGTGGCCGTCTTGCCGGCGTCCCATACGGTGTTCTTGACGACGTACTTGAACTTCATCATGTCGTCGCCGGAGTGCAGCAGCGTGTTGAAGCGGTAGTTGATCTCCTGCTGCCCGCCGGAGGCGACCTCGTGGTGGCTGCGCTCGACGTCGATGCCGACCTCGGCCAGCCGCAGGCACATCTCGTCGCGCAGGTCGGCGAAGTGGTCAACGGGGGAGACGGGGAAGTAGCCGCCCTTCATCCGCGGCTTGTAGCCGAGGTTGCCGCCCTCCTCGACCCGCCCGGTGTTCCACACGGCGGCCTTGGAGTCCAGGTAGTAGAACGACTCGTTGGCGGAGGTCTTGAACCGCACGTCGTCGAAGACGAAGAACTCGGCCTCGGCACCGAAGTAGGCGGTGTCAGCGATGCCGGTGGACTGCAGGTAGGCCTCGGCCTTCGCGGCGATGTTGCGCGGGTCGCGGCTGTAGGGCTCGTCGGTGAACGGGTCGACGATCGAGAAGTTCATGACGAGCGTCTTCTCGGTCCGGAACGGGTCGAGGTAGGCCGTCGCGACGTCGGGCAGCAGCTTCATGTCCGACTCGTGGATGGCCTGGAAGCCGCGGATCGAGGAGCCGTCGAAGGCCTGCCCGGTCGTGAAGAAGTCCTCGTCGAGCGTGTGCGCCGGCACATTGAAGTGCTGCATGACACCGGGCAGGTCGCAGAACCGGATGTCGACGAACTTGACGTCCTCGTCCTTGATGTAGGCGAGGACCTCGTCGGCTGAAGTGAACAAACCAACCTCCTGGTAATGGTCCGGACCCGTCCCGACTGCGGTCGGGCGCGCGGGGCCGGCTGGTGCGTCGGGACGACAGTAGGGGGGTCCGGTTTCTCGCCCGTGTTGCCGATGTTTCGGTGGCGTTACACGCATCCGGTATGCCGCCCGCCCACCGTGCGTGGCTCGCGTCCGGCCCCAGCGCTGTGGGGCGGGCGCGGACGCCGCCCGCGCGGCATACCCCGGCTAGCCTTGGGGCGTGGTGGATCGTAGAGACGTCGCATCGTGGCTCGAGGGCCCGAGGTCCCAGACGAGCCAGCCCGGGGAGTATGCCGGGCAGCGACTGGGGCTGCCCCAGGAGGGCGTCGGCTCGATCGCCCGCTTCGGCCGCCGGCTTGTTGCGATCATCATCGACTGGACCATCTGCCAGCTCATCGCGCTCGTCTTCCTCAAGGTACAGCTCGGGCACGGTGGGCCGGGCAGCTTCGCGCCGCTCGGGCTGTTCGCGGTGATGAACGTGCTGCTGCTGCCGACCGCGGGCTCGACGATCGGGATGCGGCTGCTCGGCATCGGCCTGATGTCGGTGAATCGCCGGCCGGCGAGCATCGTGCAGGTGCTGCTGCGCACGATGCTGCTCTGTCTGGCCGTGCCCGCGCTCATCTGGGACCGCGACGGGCGCGGGCTGCACGACAAGGCGGCCGCCACGGTGCTGGTGCGCCGATGAGCCCTCGCGCCGTCGCCGACCTCGCGGACGTCTTGGGCAGCGCGGTCGACGGGGTCTTTCCCGAGGCCGACGGCGGCTGGCAACGGGGCCGGTTGTGGCGGCGCGGGGTGGAGGCGGTCGTGTCCTTCACCGGGCACGCCTATCTCGCGGTCGCCGAGGACCTCTCCGACGTCGAGCTCGAGGCGCTCGGCGTCGACGGCTTCGGCGGCGCCCATCACCCGCACGTCGCCGAGCGGATCCGCGGCTCGGGCTGGGCAGACACGCTCGATGTGCTTCTGCTGCGCACCCCGACTCCGTCTGCGCTGGCCCGCAACCCAGACGTGCTCGACCTCGTCGAGCGAGACGACCTCGCCGCCCACCCGCGGGTCGCCGCCGCTCAGCAGGTGCGCTCGGGGATCCGGGTGCTCGGGCTGCCCGCCCGCCGATCCCGCTCGCTCGTCACGATCGCTGACGGGGTGGGCGGGTTGCCCGAGCTGGGCATCGAGGCGCACGGCGAGCAGTCCGGCCGGCAGCTGCTGCTCAGCGCCCTGCAGTGGTGCGAGGACCATCTGGACCGCGAGGCACCGCTCGTGGCCGCCGTCGCGCCGGGCAATGCCCGCTCGATGCGGCTGTTCCTGCGGACCGGCTTCGTGCCGGTCGGCTCGGTGCAGCTGTTCCGTCCTGAGCGGCATCCCTGGGCGCCGGACTAGGCGTGCGGCCGCCGGCTCTCGTTCGTCCTGGAGAACATGTATCAGCGCGCCCTCGACGCACTCCTTCTTGCGAACGGCCTGGGAGGAGGTGGTGGGCGGTGCGTGAGATCACTCGGCACGAGGGGGGCCGCCCAACAACCCGCGGCCTCGTGCGCCTCGCGGGTCTCGCCGGTGCCGTCGGTGGCGCAGCCCGGATAGGGTTGCCTCACCGACGGCACGGAGGCGATGCATGGGCAGCGGTGGAACCCTCACCGCGCTGGTCCGCGCCGCCGAGAGCGGCGACCAACGTGCTTGGGACGAGATCGTCGAGCGGTTCTCCGGCCTGCTCTGGGCCGTCGCGCGCAGCCATCGCCTCGAGAGCCATCTCGCCGCCGATGTCGTACAGAGCACCTGGCTGCACCTCGTCGAGTCGCTGTCAACGATCGCCGAGCCCGAGGCGCTGCCCGGCTGGCTGCTCACCGTCAGCCGGCGCGAGGCGCTGCGGGTGCTGCGGTCGGTGGGCCGCGAGGCACCGTTCCGCGACGACATCCGGGTGGACCAGCCGGATCCCGACGCCGTCGAGCTCGACGCGCGGCTGCTCGCCGACGAGCGAGACGGTGTGCTGTGGCGGGCCTTCCATCGCCTGGACGAGCGCTGCCGCGCCTTGCTGCGGATCCTGGTCGTCGACGAGCCACCTCCGTATGCCGTCGTGTCCGCCGAGCTCGGCATGCCGATCGGCTCGATCGGCCCGACCCGCGGCCGCTGCCTGGGCAAGCTGCGTGAGCTGCTCGGCCCCCTGGACGGGTCGGACCTCGGGTTGTCGGTTGGTGGGTCATGACTGATCACGAACCCCGACTGCAACTCGATCCAGGCGACGACGCTCTGCTCGGCTGGCTGCGCCGCGTCATCGACCAGGCCGACCCCGAGCCGCCACACCTGCGCGACCTGGGCAGCCTGGCCCTGTCGGTGCGCCGCGTCGACGGCGAGCTGGCGGCGCTCGTCGCCGACTCGGCGACCGCCGGGTCGGTGCGGCGCGCATCCGACGCCACCCCGGGCGGCGTCCGGTTGCTGGCCTTCGAGCTCGACGACGTCGTCGTCGACGTCGAGGCGCGGCCTCTGCCCGGCCACCGGGTGACGCTCGTCGGGGTCGTGGAAGGAGTGACCGGCGACCTCGCCGTCGAGGTCGAGACAGCCGCGGCCGCCACGATCCCCGTGACCGTCGACGGCGTCGGCCGCTTCGCGCTCGACGAGGTGTCCAGCGGGCTCATCCGGCTGCGGGTCCGGACCGGTGAGCTCGACGTGACCACCGAGTGGGTCCGGGTCTAGCTCGGTCGTCGCCGGTCACGGCCCCCACGCGATGAAGCTCGCCGCCGCGGCCCGGGTCGCGGGCTGGCGGCCGCCTGCCCGGCGAGCAGCCAGCCACGCCGTCGCCAGGTCGGATCCCACGGATAGCGACCCGTGCACGTGCGTCAGCGCCTCGGCGGCTGCCTCGTCGGCCACCGGCACGACTGCCGCCAGGATCTCTCGCACGCCGAGCCCTAGCAATCCGGAGACCAGTCCGAGCGCCTCATCGAGGCCGACCGGGTGATTCTCCCCGACGTCGCACGCGGACAGCAGCACGGTGTGCGGTGGGCGGTCCAGCCGGTGCAGGTCGTGCAGGTGAAGGGGCCCGTCGGCGAGCCAGAGTGACGAGAACAGCGGCGCATCGGACCGGAAGGTCCCGTGGGCAGCGATGTGGGCGACGGCCGCGCCGTCGACCGCTCGCGCCACCGCCTGGGAGGTGGCCGCCTCCCCCTCGAGCAGGAGGGGTGCGGCGCTGTCCGGGCCCGACCCGGCATACAGCCGACGGATCGCAGCCAGCTCGCGCCCCGCGGCGGCCAGGCCGGGCCCCGCTGCGGCGACGACCGGTCCGCGGCGTGATGGCTGAGCGGCGGCAACCAGCCACTGCGCGGCCGAGGGCGCCAGGCTCACGACGCGGTCGGCGGCGGCGGGCAGCACTCCCCACGGCACCGCCTGCAAGGTCGCGGGGGGCACGATGACGACGCGCTCCGGCAGGCTCTGGGCCAGTCCCCCGAGCACCGCAGCGGACAGCCGCTCGCCGACGACGTCGAGGTCGACCTGGCGACCGTAGGCCGCCCGACGCAGGGCGAAGCGGGCCTGCTGCCCCTCGGCGATCGCCGCCGACGTCGGGCCGATGCGGTGTCGGCTGACCCGACCCCCGTGCACGAGCAGGGCATAGAGGGTGGCGTCGATCTCGACGAGCGAGAGCAAGGCCACCTCACCGAGCCGGGCGAGCAGCGCGGCGACGTCGAGCCGGGTCGGCGACTGTGGTGAGCTGCGGATCCGGCGATAGTGCCGGCGCACCTCCGCCTCGAAGCGCGTCCGCTCCCGGGTCAGCTGCTCGACGAGCTCGGGCTGATCGGTGGCGTCGGCCAGTCGTCGGGTCGTCTCACGGACGCCCGCGATCGCGGCGGCCAGCTGCGGGTCGTCCGGCGGCAGCACCGGCGGCCGCGCGAGCGCGGAGGCGCGGGCCCGCTCGACCCAGGCGAGCAGCCGGCGCGGCGAGCCGTCGACGACGGTGCGCAGGGCGAGCTCGACGATGGACCGGGCGTGGCTCGTCGACGTCGCCCTCAGCTCCGGGTCGCCCAGGGTGAGCCGGTGCTCGTCGAGGGCGTCCAAGCCGCGGCGACAGGCGAGCAGACGGGTGCGGGTCGTCTCGGCCGACCGGGCCAGCGCGAGCTGCCCGAGCGCACGCTGGAGGGGATGCGAGGAGTGGGCGGATCGCGCGGCAGCAGCCAGCTCCGCCTGTGCCGTCCGGGTCCGTCCGGCCTGGTATGCCGCCTCGGCCGCCGCGAGGTGGGCCGCCGGAGCCTCGGCGCTGCCGTCGGCCTCGAGGGCGGCGGCCACGCGTCGAAGCGCGGTGACGTCGGCACTCCCCGGGTCGCCGGCGGCCTTGGCGCGCAAGGCGATCCACTGGGCGCGGTGAGCCTGCGAGGGTCGCCGCTGGGCGATGAACGCCCGACGGGCCCGCCGCGCCAGGTCATGGGCAGTGTCGTGGTCGCCGGCGGCCAGGGCGGCGCCGGCGGTGACCCGCAGCAGGTCGGCGACGAACGCTGCCGGCAGGTCGTCCTGCTCCAGCGCGCGGGTGCCGACCGCGAGCGCCTCGTCGGCCAGTCCCGCCCCGAGCAGATAGGTGCAGCGCTGGTCGTCGTCGCTGACCAGCCTGCTGCCCAGTCGGCGCATCCGCTCATCGACCTCGTCGAGCAGGGCCAGGGCCCGCGGCAGATCGGCCCGCGACCAGGCCGCGTCGGAGAGATTGTGCACGCAGACGGCCGCCTCGCGTTCCTGGCCCAGCTCGGTGAACAGCTGTCCGGCCTGGCGGTCGTGCCACTCGGCCCGCTCGACGTCCCCGAGCACCCCGTAGGCCCACGCCGTGTTGACCAGGCAGCGCGCCTCCCACAGTCGGTCGTGCCTGGCTCGGGCTGCCGGCAGCGCCTCGTCGAGGTCGGCGAGGGCTGGTGTGGCGCGCCCCAGCCGCAGCAGCGCATAGCTCCGCCGGACGAGCATCCGCGGTCGATGGGCCGGCTCGGACAGCTCCACGGCCGCGGCGAGCTCGCGCAGCCCGGCGGCGGTCGACCCGGCCTCGACGAGGGCGACCCCGAGGGACGCCATGACGTCTGCCTCGCGCTGGGAGTCGTTCGCGCGGCGGGCCAGCCGGCGGGCGGTGCGCAGCCGGGGGATGGCCTCGGCGTCGCCGTGCTCGCGGGCGACGATGCCGATGGTCTGGTGGGCCATCGACGCGACGAGAGCCGACGGTGAGCCGGCCAGCAGCTCCTGTGCGGCGGCCACCGCCTCGGCCGGCCGCGCGAGGGCGAGGTCGAGGATGCGCTGCGCCTCCACCAGCAGCCCCTCGGCGGTGGGCTGCTGCACACGCCTCGGCATGAGCGACACGGTAGTCCTCGCTCGCCGACGACCGATGCGGCCCGACCGCCGGGCGAGGTATCTACCGGGACGTTGCGCGCACTGTCATAGTGCACACCACGAGTGCACGGGAGACGGGAGCACGAACCATGGCCATGGACGGAACTCAGCTGGGCGACCCGGTCGACCCGCGGGAGCCGGTGCAGCCGTCGTCACGGCTGGACGACACGCTGCGCTCGGCCCGGACCGCAGAGCAGGTGCAGGCCATCGTCGACGCACTCGGGGGCACCGATGTCGTCGGCGTCGTGGCAGCTCGCCCCAACCCGAAGCTCGGAGGTCTGGAGGAGTACTCGGCTCGCCCGGAGGACTACGGCGACATGCTGTACATGTTCCGCCGGGGCCGCATCCTCGTGCGCGACCAGGATCTGAGCCGGGTGCTGGCGGTCCCGAACGTCCGGGTCCGCGTGCCGGACGTCCCGGACGGCATCAACGGGCTCACCGTGCTCGAGGCCGACGACACGCTGGCCACCC
This sequence comes from Dermatophilaceae bacterium, assembly GCA_035448065.1. GTDB lineage: Bacteria > Actinomycetota > Actinomycetes > Actinomycetales > Dermatophilaceae > Phosphoribacter. Next base: position 11,021 of record DAOTIG010000008.1, on the reverse strand, counting down.
TCGCGGCCATCGACGGCGCGCTCGGCACCGGGGTCGGCTACCCCGACCACGTCGTCCACGTCACCGACGGGCACGGTGGATCGGCCTGCCCGGCCACCGAGCCTTGGCCGCCCCTCGAGGCCAAGCCCTGGCCGACCCGCGATGCGCACGGCAGCTGCGACGGCGGCGGCGTCCTCGTCGCGCTCGTCGATGCCGGCTTCGACCCGGCTCTCGCTGCCGACACGGCCTGGCTCGCCGGGGTCGACGGGACCCCCGAGCTGTACGACCCCGACCACATCGGCCCCTACACCGGGCATGGCACCTTCGCCGCCGGAGTGGTGCGCCAGATGGCGCCGGGATGCGCGGCATACGTCCACGGGTTCCTTCCGCACGGCGGAGCTCAGTTCGAGAGCGATGTCATCCTCGACGGCTTCGCCAAGGCACTGCGCACCGCGCCGGACATCGTGAGCATCTCAGCCGGCACCTACAGCCGCGAGGACCACGGCATGCTCGGCTTCCGGGTCGCCTGGGAGCAGTTCGGCAGCAAGGGGACCGCGGTCATCGCAGCGGCTGGCAACGACGGGTGGCGCAAGCCGTTCTTCCCCGCCGCCGACTGGTATGCCGTGGGCGTCGGAGCGCTCGTGCCGTCCGCCGATGCTCGTGCCCACTACTCCAACTACGGGTCCTGGGTGGACTGCTACGCGATCGGCAGCGACCACGTCAACGCCTTCCCGCGCGGCACCTACGATTACCGCCAACCGCCGATGAAGGGACGCTTCGCCCACTTCCGCGACGGGCTCGCGCGGTGGAGCGGCACGTCCTTCTCGACACCGCTCGTCTCGGGGGTGGTCGCCGCGCGGATGACGTGGAGCGGCGAGTCAGGGAGAGAGGCAGCCCAGTCGGTGCTGCGCCTGGCGCGCGAGAACGCCCGGCCGCACGTCGGGGCGATCGTCGAGCCGTGGATGGCGTGCAAGCCCGACGGGCAGTGTCAGTAGCAGGCTGGAAAGGGTCTCGGGCCGCAGTCGCGCGACGACGGGCAGCTGACCTGGCGATCGGCGACTGATCTGGCGATCAGCGACTGATCTGACGATTGGCGACTGATCTGACGATCGGCGCTTAGGCCAGTCGCCGATGGTCGATTAAGGCGCCTTTTCGATCCAGCCGCGGATGGTCGACCCTCGTGCCTCGGGCGCGCCGTCGTCAGCGGCGGAGCCGTCTGGGCCGCTTCCTCGGCGCTTCCTCGTGCCTCGGGCGCGCCGTCTTCAGCGGCCGCGCAGCGCCTTGCGGTCCGGGCGGACCCGGGTCGGGTCGATGCCGTGGGGGAGCGGCATCTTCACGCCGCCGAGGGCCTTGAGCCGCTGGTTGACCTTGGCGACCTCGTCCTTGGTGAGCACCGGCTTCATCCGCTGCACCTGGGAGGTGAGCTTGCGGATCTCGACCAGCCCATCGCCCTCTCCCGTGCCGACCCGGTAGGTCGTCACCGGCACGCCGGGCGCCAGCCGCTCGGTCTTCTTGCGCTCGGCGGCGAGCAGTCGCTGTGCGCGCGCCTCCGGCCCCTCGGCGACCAGCACGATGCCCGGCCGCCCGATGGCCCGGAAGACCATCGCCGCATCGCCGATGCCGGTGCGCCGGTCGGCGTCGACGGCCACCGGCTCGGAGTTGGTGAACCAGCCCTGTCGCAGCGCGGTGAGCGCCGCTCCGCTCGCACCCGCCTGGCCCTCGAGCCGCCGGTATGCCGCGCGCTCGGCACGGCGGCTCATCACGATCGTCGCGGCGAGCGCGGCCAGCGGCAGGCCAAGGATCGCGGCATACACGGGAGCATTGAGCCACAGGCCGATGCCGACGCAGACGGCCAGGGTGACGACGAACGCCACCGCCATCCACAGGTAGATCTGCGGGTCGAGCACCTTGCTCTGCTGCAGCACGGCCCGCATCTGGGCCAACCGCCCGGGCTTCTTCGGGGCGGCGGGCTTCGCAGTGTCCTTGGCCATGGGGGTCAGGATACGGGGTCGGCGGCCTGCTCCGACGCCGCTGTCGACCCACCCAGGCCCCGGGAGACGAGAGCGGCGGCCTCCTGCCGGGCCGGCGTGTCCGGGTCGGCACCGAGGTGGGCGAGGTGCTCCGGGATCGGCCGGCCCCACCGGCGCATCGCCTGGGCCCACAACCGGCCGGCGCGGTAGGACGAGCGCACGAGCGGCCCGGCCATGACGCCCTTGAAGCCCAGTCCCTCCGCCACCTGCGACCAGTGCACGAACTCCTCGGGCTTGACCCACCGGTCGATGGGGTGATGCAGGGGAGAGGGGCGCAGGTATTGGGTGATGGTGAGGATGTCGCAGCAGGCATCGGCGAGGTCCCGGATCGCCGCCTCGATCTCGTCGCCGCTCTCGCCCATGCCGAGGATGAGGTTGCTCTTGGTGACCAGTCCGGCGTCGCGGGCCATCGTCAGCACCCGCAGCGACGTGTCATAGCCGAATGCCGGCCGGATCCGCTTGAAGATCCGCGGCACCGTCTCGAGGTTGTGCGCGAAGACCTCGGGCCGCGCGTCGAAGACCTGGCCCACCTGCTCGGGCTTGGCGCCGAAGTCCGGCGGAAGGATCTCGACGCCGGTGTTCGGGTTGAGCTCGTGGATGGCGCGGATCGTCGCGGCATACAGGCTTGCGGCGCCGTCCGGCTGGTCGTCGCGGGCGACGCCGGTCACGGTGGAGTAGCGCAGCCCCATCCGGCGCACCGACTCGGCGACCCGGCGCGGCTCGTCGGGGTCCAGCGGCTGCGGCTTTCCGGTGGCGATGTCGCAGAAGTCGCAGCGCCGCGTGCACGTGTCGCCGCCGATGAGGAAGGTCGCCTCGCGGTCCTCCCAGCACTCGAAGATGTTGGGGCAGCCGGCCTCCTGGCAGACGGTGTGCAGCCCCTCGCCCTTGACCATCGAGTGCATCGCGGAGTAGGCCGGGCCCATCTTCGCGGTCGTGCGGATCCACTCGGGCTTGCGCTCGATGGGCGTCTGCGCGTTGCGCGCCTCGACGCGCAGCAGCTTGCGTCCCTCGGGTGCGATGGTCATTGGCTCAGCCTACGACGGCGGCCGCCGCCCGCCGATTGGGCTGCAGGTCGGCCAGCACGTCGCGCAGGTGCCGCTCGACCAGCGGCAGCACCTCGGACACCGTGACGTCACGGCCCAGCTCGGCCGACAGCGACGTCACGCCCTTGTCCGGTATGCCGCACGGCACGATCACCTCGGCCCACGCCAAGGTCGGGTTGCAGTTGAGCGCGAAGCCGTGCATGGCCACCTGTCGACTCACCCGCACGCCGATCGCGCCGACCTTGCGGTCCGGCCGCCGGAGCGGGTCGGCCGGATCGGCGAGGATCCACGTGCCGGACTGTCCCGCAACGCGACCCGCCTCGACTCCGAGGTCGCGGCAGACCCGGATCATCATCTCCTCCAGCGCGCGGACATAGCCGACGACGTCGATCGGGGCAGGCAGCCGGACGATCGGATAGCCGGTGATCTGCCCCGGGCCGTGCCAGGTGATCTTGCCCCCGCGGTCGACGTCGACGACGGGGGTGCCGTCGGTCGGCCGCTCGTGCGGCTCGGTCCGCTTGCCCGCCGTGTAGATCGGCCGATGCTCGAGCAGCAGCACGGTGTCCTCGCCGCCGGCCACGACCTGCGCGTGGAGCTCGCGCTGGTGCTGCCAGGCCCACTCGTAGTCGACGAAGTCGGGATCGAGGCCGAGCCGGACGACGCGCATGCCGCTCACCCTACGCGCGATCCGGTATGCCGCCCCGCCCGCCCGATCGCGCGTCCGCACCGTGCGCCGACGCGCGCGGGACACCGTGTGCCGACACTGTTGTCGAGACATGTTTGGATGTGCACATGACCGCACGCAGGGCCCGGTGGCTCGCCGTCCTCGTCGTCCTGATCTGGCTCGGCCTCGGAGGAGTCGGCGGCCCGCTCGTCGGCAAGCTGTCGGAGGTGCAGAAGAACGACAATGCGTCGTTCCTGCCTGCGTCGGCCGAGTCGACCGAGGTCAACCGCTGGATCGAGCGCGCCCAGCCGGTGCGGACCCTGCCCTACTTCGTCGTCCTCGAGCGCGACACGCCGTTCACGCCCGCCGAGCTCGGCACCGTGCAGCAGTGGGCCCAGCAGCTGCCCACCGCGACCTTCCCGGCCGACCGGTCCCGCACCCTGGCCGAGCTGTTGGAGAGCACTCCGCGCGGTGCCGTGCCCAGCCAGGACGGCAAGGCCCTGCTAGTCGTGGTCAGCCTCGACTCGACCAAGTCCGCCGACACCCGGATCGGCGGCAAGACCGCACTGGCCCAGAGCGCCGAGACGCTGCGCACCGCGACCGCGTCGATCGGCTCGCAGCTCGGTGCCGCGGCGCACCTCAGCGGGCCGGGCGGCTTCCTCGCCGACTTCGTCGTCGCCTTCGGCGGCATCGACGGCATCCTGCTCGCCGTCGCGCTCGGGGTGGTCTTCGTCATCCTGCTCGGGGTCTACCGCAGCCCGATCCTGCCGGTCGTCGTGCTGCTCAGCGCGATCTTCGGCCTGGCCGCCGCGGCGCTCGCGGTGTACCCCCTGGCCAAGAACGGCACCATCGCCCTGTCCGGCCAGAGCCAGGGCATCCTGTCCATCCTCGTCGTGGGCGCGGCCACCGACTACGCACTGCTGCTCGTGGCTCGCTTTCGCGAGGAGCTGCACGACACCGACAGCGCCTGGGAGGCGATGCGCCGGGCGTGGCGGGCGGCCGTCGAGCCGATCGTCGCGAGCGCCGCGACGGTCATCCTCGGGCTGCTGTGCCTGCGCCTGTCCGAGCTCAACTCGACCGCGGGGCTCGGTCCGGTCGGGGCCTTCGGCATCGCCGGTGCACTCGTCGCGTCGCTCACCTTCCTGCCCGCCGTGCTGCTCGCGATCGGCCGTCGGGTCTTCTGGCCGGTCGCGCCCAAGGTCGACCACGTCCACGACGTCGACAAGCTCGAGCGGTCGCGCATCTGGGGCCGGGTGGCACGGCTCGTCGGCAGTCACCCGCGCGCGGTCTGGGTGACGACCTTCGCTGCGCTGCTCGTCGGTGCGGCCTTCCTGCCGACCTTCAAGGCATCCGGCGTCGAGCAGAACGACCTGTTCCTCACCCGGGTCGACTCGGTCGTCGGCCAGGAGGCCATCGCCCGACACTTCCCGGCCGGCTCCGGAACGCCGGTCATCGTGCTCGCTCCGAGCGCCAAGGCCGCCGCAGCGCTCGAGGTGGTGAAGGCCCAGCCCGGCCTGCGCGACGCGACCGCGGGGCTGACCCCGGGCCGGCCGTCGGTCGAGCTCGACGGCAAGGTGGCGATCACTGCGACGTCGGTCGACGCGCCGGACGGGCTGGCCGCCGAGGAGGTCGTGTCCCGGCTGCGCGCGGCCCTCGACCCGGTCGGGACCGACGTCCTCGTCGGCGGCAACACGGCGATCAACTACGACGTCCGGACCGCGAGCGAGCGCGACCTGCGCGTCGTCATCCCCGCGATCCTCGCCGTCGTCTTCGTCGTGCTCGTCCTTCTGTTGCGCTCGCTCGTCGCGCCGATCATCCTCGTCGTCGCCAACGTGCTGTCCTTCGCCTGCACCCTCGGCACCGCGGCCATCCTCTTCAACCACGTGTGGAAGTTCCCCGGCAGCGATCCCGCGACGCCGCTCTACGGCTTCGTCTTCCTCGTCGCGCTGGGCATCGACTACTCGATCTTCCTCATGACCCGGGTGCGTGAGGAGAGCCGGCGCCAGGGCACCCGGCGTGGGGTGCTCGTTGGCCTCGCGGTGACCGGCGGAGTGATCACCAGCGCCGGCATCGTGCTCGCCGCGACCTTCGGGGCCCTCGCCGTGCTGCCGATCCTCTTCCTCGTCCAGATCGCCTTCATCGTCGCCTACGGCGTGCTCCTCGACACTCTCGTCGTACGCAGCCTGCTCGTGCCGGCGATCGCCTATGACATCGGGCGCCGCACCTGGTGGCCGTCCCGGCTCGCCCGGCAGGATGGAGCCGAGCGCCGCTCGCCGGCGGCCTCCCAGGACGCCGACTCTCGCACCACGACCTAGGGGGTATGCCGCGTGGCACAGACGGCTGATCCAGCCCAGCCGCCCAGGGTGGGCATCGTCGGCTACGGCATGGCCGGGGCGACCTTCCACGCGCCGCTGCTGCGTGCTGCCGGGCTCACCGTCGCCAGGGTCGTGACCACCAACCCACAGCGGGTGGCCCAGGTGCAGGCGGACTTCCCCGAGGCGCGGGTCGCCGACTCGGTCGACCGGCTGCTCGCCGGCGGGGGACTCGACCTGGTCGTCGTCGCGTCGCCGAGCGGCCACCATGTCGAGCACGCGCGAGCGGCGATCGAGGCCGGGGTCGCGGTGGTCGTCGACAAGCCGCTGGGCGTCGACGCCTCGAGCGCGCTCGAGCTCGTCGACCTGGCCGAGGCCGAGCGGGTGCCGCTCACCGTCTTCCAGAACCGCCGCTACGACCCGGAGTTCCGCACCGTCCTGGACCTCGTGCAGGCCGAGGCGATGGGCGAGGTGCGCCGGGCCGAGCTGCGGTGGGAGAGATGGCGACCCGTCCCGAAGGACCGCTGGCGCGAGCAGGTCGGACCCGACGAGGGCGGCGGCCTCATGCTTGACCTGTTCACCCATCTGCTCGACCAGGCGGTGCTGCTCTTCGGCCCGGTCGACACCGTCTATGCCGAGACGGCGGCCTGGACCACGGTCGGCGAGGACGACGCCTTCGCGGCCGTGCGGCATACCTCTGGGCAGTCGACCCACGTCGCGGCGTGCAGCGTCGCCGGCGCACCCGGCCCCCGCTGGCGGATCACCGGCAGCACCGGCACCTATCTGCTGGGCTCGGCCGGCGACGAGGGCACGGCCTTCCCCGACGCCGACGGACCGGCCGGTCAGCACGGCTGGCTGGTGCGCGGCGACGAGCGCGAGGCGGTGCAAGCGCGCAGCGGCGACCCGGCCGACTTCTATCGCGCGGTCGCTGCCGCCCTGGCAGCGCCCGACGCGCAGGCTGCCATGCCGGTCGATCCGCGCGATGCCGTGCACGTGCTCGCCGTCATCGACGCGGCCCGGATCAGCGCCGAGAGCGGACGCAGCGTCGAGGTGATCACCCCCGGGCAGGCCCCCGAGTGAGCCGCCTGTGGACAACCGGCGCGCCGGTCCGAGGAGCAGGGATGATGGGGGAGTGACCAGCCAGCCCAGCGTCCCCGGCATCGAGATCGGCGAGCTCATCGGCACCGGCGCGACGAGCGCCGTCTGGCAGGGCGTCCGCACGGCGACCGGGGAGGCCGTGGCGGTCAAGGTGACGGCTCCTGAGCGCTATCACGTGGGCCAGCTGCTCGAGCTGGCCGCTCGCGAGACGGCCATCCTCGGGCTGATCGAGCACGACCATGTCGTGCGGCTGCACGAGGTGCACGCCCAACCCGATGGCTCGGTCGCGGTCGTCCTCGACCTCGCGGCGGGAGGCAGCCTCGCCGAGCTGCTGGCCGCCCGCGGCCGGCTCGACGACGGCGAGGCCGCGACGATCTGCGTGCCGCTCGCCGGAGCGCTCGCCGCCTTGCATGCAGCCGGGGTCGTCCACGGCGATGTGGCCCCGGGCAACGTCGTCTTCACCGCCGACGGTATGCCGCTGCTCGCGGACTTCGAGGCCGCCCGCCTCGTTGGGGAGAGCCATCCGCCGGTCGTCTCCGGCACGCCGGGGTTCGTGGCCCCGGAGGTGCTGGCCGGGGGGCTGCCGAGTGCGGCGAGCGACGTCTTCGGGATCGGTGCGGTCGCGTGGGCGGCCGTGAGCGGACGGCCATTGCTCGACGGATCCGGGCGTCCCGGGCCTGCCCCGAGCCGCAGCGAGGCGATCGCGCTCGTCGGGCCGAGGCTCGCCGATGCCCTCGTCGCGATGCTCGCCGAAGACCCGGCTGCGCGGCCGGCGGCCGACGAGGCAGCCGTGCTCATCTACCAGTCCGCCGCACCCGAGCCGGTGCGCCTGGTGCCCCGCTCTGCTGCTGACCCGGCACGCGCGCTGACCCACCGGCTGCGCGAGCGGGTCGGCGAGGGCACCGGCGGCTGGACGCACAGCGCGCCCTACGCGCCCCCACCCGGTGCGGCCACCGCCGTGTCCCCGGCGGTCACGGAGCCCGCCGCACCGGCACCGGGGTCGTCAGCGCCGTCCGAGAGCGCGGTCGCGGCTCCGACGTCGCCATCGGCCGTGACCGCATCACCCCCGCCGTCGGCCCCGGCTCCGGGGGCTGCGGCCACCGTGATCCATTCACCCGCGTCGGCCCCGGCGCCCGGTGTCCGCCCGACGCGGGTGCCGCCGGCCCGCCCTGGGGGGCTCGCCCGGCGCCTGTCCACGCGGGTGCGGCTGGCCATCCTTGCGGTGGCGCTGCTCGTCTTCGTCGCGGTCTTCGTCGTGCTGCTGCAGCGGCAGGCGAGCGCCGCGGCTGCCGCTCAGGCGACGGTGACGAGCACCGGCACGGTCACGATCGCCCGGCCGACCGGCACTCATGAGCTGCAAGGCGACCCGCAGCCGGTGCTGGCCGCGCTCGCTGCGGCCCGCGCCGAGGCGCTGATGTCCGGAGACCCGGCACGGCTGGCGGCGGCCGACGCCCCAGGGTCGCCCATGCTCACGGCCGACACGGCCCTGCTGACCCAGCTGGGCAAGGCGGGCCAGCGCTACGACAACCTCACGTATCACGTCCGCAGCGCCCAGTGGGTGTCCGGAGACGCGACGACGGTCCGGCTCATCGCGGTCATCGACCTCGGCGTGCACCGGGTGGTGGGACCGGGCACGGAGGTCCGCCAGGTGCCGGCCCAAGAAGGACGGCCCTTCGTCTACACGCTCACCCGCACGCCGGCCGGCTGGCGGATCGCCGAGATCAGCAGCTGACCGGCGCTGGTCGGCGACCTGTCGTCAGTCGCGCGCGGTGAGCCAGGTGGCTGCCGACTCGAGCGTCGGGTGGACCGAATCGAATCCGGCAGCTCGCAAGGCCGCGGGAACGACCCGCTGGCTCGCCAGGATGTCGTCGGCGAACTCACCGACGGCGAGCCGCAGCGCGAGCGACGGTGCCGGGAGCAGCGCCGGCCGGGACAGTTGTGTGGCAATCGCCGCGGCCACCTCGCGTTGCTGGGCCGGTTGCGGCGCAACGAGATTGACGGGCCCGGTGAGGTCGCGACGATCGACGAGAAGGGCAAGCGCCCGAACCTCGTCGGCGAGGGTGATCCATGGCCACCACTGCTGCCCGGAGCCGAGGGGTCCGGCCAGCCCGAGCCGCGCCAGCGCCATGATCCGGCTGAAGGCCCCGCCGTCCCGAGCCATGACGAGGCCGGTGCGCGCGAAGGCCACCGGAGCGCCGGACTCGACAGCAGGTGCCGCCGCACCCTCCCAGGCCCGCACCACCTCGGCGAGGAAGCCGTCGCCCGGCGCACTGCGCTCGTCGAGGAGCTCGTCGCCGCGGTCGCCGTAGTAGCCGACCGCCGAGCCGCTGACCAAGCGCACCTGGTGCCCAGCCTCGGCGTGGGCCGCCACGGCCTCGGCGACCGCGGTGGTGCCCTCGACCCGGGAGCGCAGGATCGTCTCCTTGGAGGCCGGCGTCCAGCGTCGGTCGCCGACGCCGGCACCCGCCAGGTGCACCACGGCGTCGACGTCGTCGAGGTATGCCGCGGCGAGGCCACCGGGACGGGGTTGCCACGGGCGCTGGTCAGGACCCGTGGGGGTGCCCCGCACGAACGCGACGACCGAGTCGCCGCGCGCCCGCAGATGCTCGACGAGAGCCGAGCCGATCAGACCGGACGCGCCGGTGACGGCGATGCGCGGCATACCTCTCCCGGTGCTCATAGGCCGAGATCGGCCTCGAAGGCGCCCTCCTCGAGCCGAGCCTTCATCGTGCCGAGGAAGCGCGCGGCGTCGGCGCCGTCAACGATCCGGTGGTCGTAGGACAGCGCGAGGTACATCATCGAGCGGATCGCGATGGTCTCGCCGCCCTCGCCGTCCTCGACGACGACCGGCCGCTTCACCAGCGCGCCGGTGCCGAGGATGGCCACCTGGGGCTGGTTGATGATCGGGGTGTCGAAGAGCGCGCCACGGCTGCCGGTGTTGGTGATGGTGAAGGTGCCGCCGGACAGGTCGTCGGGGGTGATCTTGCTGGTGCGGGTGCGCTCGGCGACGTCGGCGATCGCGCGGGCCAGGCCGGCGATGTTGAGGTCGCCGGCGTTCTTGACGACCGGGACGAGCAGTCCGCGCTCGGTGTCGACGGCGATCGAGAGGTTCTCCTGGCCGTGGTAGATGACCGAGTCGCCCTCGACGCTCGCGTTGACCATGGGGTGGGCCTTGAGCGCCTCGACCGCGGCCTTGGCGAGGAAGGGCAGGTAGGACAGGCTCACGCCCTCGCGCTCCTGGAAGGCGCGCTTCGAGCGGGCCCGCAGCCGGGCGACCTTGGTGAGGTCGACCTCGACGACGGTCGTGAGCTGGGCCGAGACCTGCAGCGACTCGACCATCCGCTGGGCGATGACCTTGCGCAGCCGGGACATCTTCTCGGTGGTGCCGCGCTTGCCCGAGAGATCCGCGGCCGGGGCAGCGGCCGCCGGGGCCGGGGCGGCCGGGGCTGCGGGGGCTGCGGGAGCTGGGGCGGGCTCCGGAGCCGCCGGCGCCTTGGCGGCCTCGGCCGCGTCCAGGACGTCCTGCTTGCGGATCCGGCCACCGACGCCGGTGCCGGTGAGCGAGGCGAGGTCGACCTGGTGCTGGGCGGCGAGCTTGCGCACCAACGGGGTGACGTAGATGCCGCTGTCGTCGGCCTCCGCCGAGCCCTCCTCGGGCTGGGCAGCCGGGGCCGGTGCGGCGGCGGGTGCCGGTGCCGGGGCTGGTGCCGGCTGCTCCTCGGCGGCGGGTGGGGCTGCGGGTGCGGGCGCTGGGGTGGGCTCCGGCTCGGCTGCGGGCGCCGGCTCGGGCGCCTCCTCGGGCTCGGCCTGGGCCGCCGGAGCGGCCTCCTGCTGGGCCGGTGCGGCAGAGCCGCCGATGATGGCCAGCTCGGCCCCCACGGCCGCGGTCTCGTCC
>DAOTIG010000007.1:0-43102 GCA_035448065.1 Dermatophilaceae bacterium | reverse complement strand
CGGCACAGCCACCCCACCGTGACCGACGCCTTCCGACGGTTCATGGAGCAGCGCTTCGACGGGGTGCCGTGGCACCTCTCGCCATCCGGGCTGCCGCGGATCGACGATGCGGTGCTCTACGTCGAGGGGCCGATCGTCGACACCGCGCCCGCCGGTGACCACCGGATCGTCCGGGTCGAGCCCGAGGTCGTCGAGACCGGACCGGGCGAGGAGCCGCTCGTGTTCTACCGGGGTCAGATGATGACGGTCGACGAGGTGCGCGAGAGCGAGCGGGTCTGGCAGCTCGGCTCGATCGACTGGGACACCCACCACGGGTGAGTCGGCCACCCCACCCTCCGTCGGCCGAGCAGGTCAGCCTGCGCGCCGCGGTCCCGTGGGTCGCCGGAGCCATCGTGTATGCCGGCGCGATGGCGCAGCGGATGAGCATCGGCATCCTCACGCCCGACGCGCAGAGCCGGCTCGGCGTCGGCAATGCCGAGCTCGCGCTGCTGCCGGTGGGGCAGCTGCTGCTCTACCTCGCGATGCAGGTGCCCGCCGGTGTGCTGCTCGACCGGCACGGTCCGCGGGTCGTGCTCGCGGTGAGCTCGCTCGTCATGGGGGTCGGTCAGGTCGTCTTCGGGGTGGCCAACAGCCTCGGCCCGGCCGTCCTCGGCCGGCTGCTCGTCGGCCTCGGGGACGCCACGTGCTTCGTCGGGCTGCTCATGCTCGCCCGCACCTGCTTCCCGGCCCGGCTCTACCCGGCCATCGCCGCCTCGACCGCCGCTGTCGCGGCTGCGGGACAGCTCCTCGTCACCTATCCGCTGGCCGTGCTGATGCGCGAACATGGCTGGACGACAAGCCTGTTCACCCTGGCCGGCGGTGCCTTCGCCGGCGCGGCCGCGGCCTGGGTCGGCATCTCCGGGCCAGGCGCGGGCGGCGGCGGGCACGCGGCATACCCGTCGATCGGGGCGGTGCTGCGGCTCGGCACGGTGCCCGCGGCCCGCGAGGGGCTGCTCACCCACCTCACCCTCATGGCGCCCTTCCTCGCGCTCGCCGCGATGTGGGGGTATCCCTACCTGCTGCGCGGCGTCGGACTCGCACCCGAGCCGGCGGCGCTGCTGTTGCTCGCCGTCGCGATCCTGCCGGCGTTGACCGGGCCGCTGGTCGGCATCGCGACGTCGCGCCGCCCGGACCTGCTGCGCCCGCTCGTGCGCGCCAGCGCGCTCGTGTTGCTCTCGGTGTGGACCGTGACGACCCTCTGGCCGGGACCGCCTCCGATCGCCCCTGTCGCGCTCACCTATCTCGTCACGGGAGCCTGTGTGGGGCCGGCGCTGCTCGCCTTCGAGATCGCCCGCCGCGGCACGCCGCCCGAGCTCGGCGGCGCGATCTCCGGCTTCGCCAACATCGGCGGCTTCGCCGGCAGCGTCACCGCGATGCTCGCCGTCGGCACGGTGGTCGACCGGCTCGGCGGTGACGCCGCGGCATACCAGAATGCGATGCGGGTCTTGCCGGTGCTCGTCGCCGCCGGTCTCCTCGCGCTGCTCGCCCACCACCGCAGAATCGGGCGATGACATCGCTTCCACGGGCCTGGGATCTGTGATGGGATGAGCCCCAACGCGCCGGGGGGAGACCGGCGCCGGTCTCGGGAGGGAACCCACATGCACTCTGCCCTTCGTCGCGTCGTCGCCACTGCGGCGCTCGCGCTCGGCCTCGTCGCGGCCGCCGGCACCGCTCCGGCTCAGGCGATCACCGGCGGCACGCCCGACGGCAACGGCCACCCCAACGTCGGCATGATCGCGTTCTACGAGGACGGCGGCCGATACCGTTGCACCGCAACGCTGGTCACGCCGACGGTGCTGCTCACCGCTGCCCACTGCACCGCGGGGACGACGGGCAAGACGATCGTCACCTTCGACTCGGTGGTGGCCGAGCAGCCCCCGTCGCCGCTGCCGAAGGCGGCCGACCCGGCCAAGGGCTACACCGACGCAGACGTCCAGGGCACCACGTATCGCGCCGGCACCGCCTACGCGCACCCGAGCTACTCGAACTTCACCGACCTGGCCACGTGGAACGACGTGGGCGTCGTCGTGCTCGACCAGCCGGTCACCGGCATCACCCCGGCCAAGATCGCACCGGTGGGCTACCTCGAGCAGTTCCGTCAGCCGTCCCTCAACTCGACGCTCTTCACGATCGTCGGCTACGGCACCGAGGTCCGCAAGCCGGATAGCGGCCCGCAGAAGCCGACGCCGCAGAGCTACCCGCTCATCCGTCGGGTCGCGGACGCACCGGGCCAGAAGCTCACCCCGCAGATCCTGCAGGTCAACGGCAACATCCACGACACCCGTGGCACCCGCGGCTCGTGCTTCGGCGACTCCGGCGGCCCGACCTTCAAGAACGGCGTCGTCGTCACCGTGACCTCCTACGGCTACACCGACAACTGCCGCTACCTCGACGGGCTGCAGCGCGTCGACATCGCGGGCGTGCAGAGCTGGCTCGCGACCTACGGCGTTCGCCCCTGAGCTTTATCGGGTGACCCGATAAAGGTGCGCTCGACCCGAGAAGGTTCCTCGGGTCGAGCGCACCTTTGTCTGGTCGAGCGGTGTGTGCCGCGGCGGTCAGCGCTCCGGGACGGGGAGCTTGCCGACCCGACCCCCGGCACCCGAGGCCCAGCACACGTGCTCGCCGCACTCGACGGCGTCGAAGGAGCCGGAGTCGACGACCGACCACGAGCGGCCGCCGTCCCACGTGACGTCGGTGCCGCTCGGCCCGACCGCGAGAGCGGCGCGCCAGCCCGGCATCCAGGACAGCCCGGAGCGGTAGCCGGCCGGGAAGGCGCTCGGCTCGAGCCAGGTGCGTCCACCATCGGTCGTGTATGCCGCGTTGCCGCCCGCCGTTGTCGGGGCGAGGAAGTCGCCGCCGACGACGATGCCCTCGCGCGGGGTGCGGAAGTCGACCGAGAAGATGCCCGCGGAGTCGCTGGAGGCGAGCGGGGTCGAGGCGGCGGTCCAGGTCCGGCCCCAGTCGGTGCTCGTCAGGACGCGAGCCTCCGCGCCGCCGCCGGTGGCGAGGTAGGCGGTGCGACCCTTCCCGGCGCGCAGGCAGGTGCCGCTCGCGGCGAAGTAGAACTCGCCGGCGAGCGCGGGCGGCATACCGGCGTTGTCCACGACGCGCCAGCTGCGCCCACCGTCGACGGTGGCGATGATCCGGGCCTTGCCGTCCGGCGGGTCGCTGACCGCGATGCCGCGCTTGGCGTCGAAGAAGGCAAGGCAGTCGTAGAAGGCGTTGGCGTCAGTGTTGCGGAAGGACTCCGACCAGCTGCGGCCACCGTCGACGGTGACGTAGACGCGGGAGTCCTCGCCCGAGCCGATGGTGAGTGCGACCGCGTGGTCCTCGCTCATCGCCTCGATGTCGCGGAACTGCAGGTCGGCGGCAGCGCTGGGGCCGACCGAGGTCCAGTGGGCGCCGGAGTCGACGGAGCGGAGCACCGTGCCGTTGTAGCCGCCGAGCCAGACGACCTCGTCGGACACGACGGACAGGCCGCGGAAGCGGGCGGTGCTGCCCGTGGCGACGTCGGTCCAGGAGAGCGTGGGCGAGGCGGCCCGGGTGGTGGGAACGGACGTGGAGGCAGCTGCCGACGCGGGGCCGGCGGCGGAGAGCATCGCCGCGGTGAGTGACACCGTGAGGGCGAGCGTGCCGACAGTGGTGGACAGGGTCCGGGAGAGAACACGCCGATGTGTCATGCCCGCTCACGCTAGACCTGGGGGGCACGCCGGACCAGATCGCGGGCAGTGACATGTGCACTGTGGGCATGGGGCTGGTGGTGCACAGTCACCGCCGCTGAGCGGTGCGGTGCCGAGGTGGCGGGCGTCAGTGGACGAGGACTGCCTTGGCGGTGGACACCTGCTTGTCCTCGGCTGCGGTCATGATGATCGGCGCCAGCGGCACGTCGACCACACCCTCGAGGACGAACCGGACCCGCCAGGTCACCGTCACCACGACATGCTTGCTGCCCGGTGTCGTGTAGGTCGCGGTGAGGTACTTGCCCGGGAGGCGTGAGGGCAGATCTCCGGGTTGGTAGGCCAGGCCCGGCCCGAGGCCGGTCAAACCGTCGCCGAAGTCCCAGGAGTACTCGGGGACGGCCACCACGCGGCCGGGCACCGGATCGGTGAAGTCGATCGACTGCTCCGGCTGTCGGGACGCGGCGAAGATCGTCGGGAGGTTCACCAGGGTCTTGCCCGGCGGCGCGGACGTCACGATGGGTGTCGCGATCTGCTTGGAGATCTCCTGATGCGCCGCCGCCTGCACTGTGGCCAGCGGCACCACCTGGCCGGGGTAGTCGCAGACGTAGCTGGGCAAGGTCGGTGCTGTCATGTCGATGGAGCCATCAGCACGCAGAGGACGCGCGAGCGCGCGAGACATGACGCCGCGTTGCCCGTCTATGGGCTGACAGGTGAACGCGGACGCCCCGCAGAGCCCCGACCCCTCGCAGCGGATGCTGATCTCGTAGTGATACCTACGCTCAACTGCGTCGAGGCTCCCGATTTGGCGCCCTTCGCGCACAAAGGCCCGCAACTGCGGGTCATAGCTCCACTTCAGCACTTTGTCGCATGACGAGCCGTAGACACTGAGAAAGGACTGGCTACACGTTGCTCCAGCCGCTGCGGACGGCGGGGAGACGGAGCCGACGATGAGCAGTCCAGCAAGCAGTGCTAGGACCCCTCTCATGCGAAGACCCCTTCAACGAGCCAGGTGCCGTTGACGCGAAGCATCATGACCCGCCGCCCGTTTGTGAAGGCTGGGTAAGACTCGACGATCTTTCCAGTGGAGTCGCGAATCTGCACCGGCTCAACGCTCATCGTGCCCTTCAAGATGATCGAGTCTGCCTGGACTGTCTCAACTTGCACGCCAGTGAACTGGGAAGACCCACCCTGAACCGTTCGACCGCTGGCCCTGTAACTATCGATACGGTCCGCGTCCTTGCCACAGACGATGCACCCCGGCACGTACGTCTTTCGGAATTCCGCGCTGTCTTGAGTCCGAACGGCATCGTTGAGAGCGACGACGAAGCGCTGGGCGGCGGCCATGGCCAGGTCGGTGTCCGACTGAGTCGTGGGGGTGGGGCTGGGCGACGGCGTCGTCGTGGTCGGCGCCGAGGACGTGCCCACCGCTGGCACGGCAGTCGTCGGGGCGGGCCCTGCAGCGTTGTCCGTGCACGCGCCTGCGCTCATCATGAGCCCCGCAGCGATCATCGGCGCGAACGCCCGTCGTCCCAGGCCGCTCACGTGAACCCCTTCCGTCGCGGCATACCGAGTCAGCACGAAGTATCGCCCAGACCGCCACATCCCGCTCACCGTCATCCACAGGTGCGCGCGAGCGGTGGTGCGAGGGCAAGCCGCTTCGTCGCCTCAACACCCGTTCCAGCCGGAAATCGACGAACCAGCAGGTTGTAGAGCCGCCCCTAGTCGATGTCTGGGCGGAGCTCCCCTACCGACCCAGCCCACCCCGCGCCGGCGGCCCAGACTCAGCCGATGACCAGCGCCCAGAGCCCCTTCATGAGCGTGGCGGCCGCACCGAGCAGCGCCAGCGCGAACACCGCCTGAGTGGCCTGCGCCGGCGTCACCCGCCGAGCCACCCAGTGCCCACCGAGCAGCCCGACGGCGAGCCCGGCGAAGGCAAGCACCAGCGTCGCCGTCGGCAGCTGAGGACCGCCCTTGGCAGCCAGCGAGGCGAGGTTGACGAAGATCGCGTAGAACTGGAAGGTCGCCGCGAAGCGGACCTGCTCCCACTTGGTGCCCAGGGCATAGAGGACCATCGCCGGCCCGCCGACGCCGGCAGTGACGTTCATGAAGCCACTCGTCGCGCCCGCCGCGACCGCGCCCGCCCGACCCCGGAAGGGCGCGAGCTCCGGACGAGCCCGCACCGCGACGAGCGCGATGAGCACCAGCCCGCCGACCAGCACCTCGAGCCACGCGCTCGGCAGGGTCCGCGCCACCCACGCCCCGACCGGGACGGCGAGCAGCGCCGGCACGACGAGCAGCAGGCCACGCCGCCACTCGACGTGCCGCAGCGAGGACAGGAAGACGACGACCGTGACGACCAGTCCGAGCAGGTTGGCGAGCACGACACCCTGAAACCCCCCGGCGACCAGCACGAGCAGCGGCGACGCGACCTGTCATGGGGGCCGCCGCGGTCGACGAGCGCGGGATCTACGTGTCCACCGACCTCGAGCGACCGACCAAGCGGGCCATGCGCGACATGGCCTCCCGGGTGCTGCTGCTCGTCGACCACACGAAGTTCCAGGCCAGTGCGCCGGTGCTGCTGTGCAGCTTCGCCGAGATCGACGTGCTCGTCACCGACCGCCGCCCGCCCGCGGCCGTCGCGACCGCGCTGCGCGAGGCCGGGGTCGAGGTCGTGCTGCCGGCAGCGCGGGAGTAGGCCAGGGTTCGGGACCGCACCCCCGGACATTCGGTATGCCGCGGCGCGGCGGCTCCGTCGGCGCGACCGCTCCCGTCGGCGCGACCGCTCCCGTCGGCGCGGCGGCTCCGTCGGCGCGACCGCTCCCATCGGCGACCGCTCCCATCGGCGACTGAATCGACGATTGACGACTGGGCCAGACGACGATCGCACAGATAGCTGCCCATCGTCGGCTGGATCGACGATCAACGACTGGGCCAGTCGCCGATCGCACCGACAGCCGCCCATCGTCGGCTGAATCGACGATCGACGACTGGGCCAGTCGCCGATCGCACCGACAGCCGCCGATCGTGGCGCCCCGGCACAGGCCACCCGCGAACCGGGCCCGCGAACCCTCCCGCGCACGCGGCATACCTGGCAGGCTGGCGTCCATGCAGAGCACCATGCAGAGCCCACCGCTGCTCATCTCGCAGATCCTGCGCTACGGCACGACGATCCACGCCGACCAGCAGGTGCACACCTGGACCGGCGACGGCGCCCGGTCGATGACCTATCGCGAGGTCGGCGAGCGCGCCGCGCAGCTCGCGCACGCGCTGCACGGGCTCGGGGTCGAGGGCGACACCCGGGTCGCGACCTTCATGTGGAACAACGCCGAGCACCTCATCGCCTACCTCGCGGTGCCGTCGATGGGAGCGGTGCTGCACGCGCTCAACATCCGGCTCTTCCCGCCGCAGATCGTCTATGTCGCCACGCACGCCGACAACCGGGTCGTCATCGTCGACAACACCCTGGCCAAGCCGTTCGCCGGCCTGCTGCCGCACCTCACGACCATCCGGCACGTCATCGTCAACGGCCCGATCGACGACGAGACCCGAGCGGCGCTCGAGGCGGCCGAGCAGGTCGAGGGCGTCCACGACTGGGCCGCGCTGCTGGAGGGGCAGCCCACGGCATACGACTGGCCCGAGGATCTCGACGAGGACTCGGCGTCCTCGATGTGCTACACGAGCGGCACGACCGGCAACCCCAAGGGCGTCGCCTACTCGCACCGCTCCAACTACCTGCACGCGACGGCGGTCGCGATGACCCTCGGGGTGCGCCAGGGCGATCGGCTGCTCGTCGTCGTCCCGCTCTTCCACGCCAACGCGTGGGGCTTCCCCTACCTCACCATGCTCGCCGGCGCCAGCCTCGTCATGCCGGACCGCTTCCTGCAGGCCGCGCCGCTCGCCGCGATGATCGAGCGGCTCCAGGTCACCGGCGGCGCGGGCGTGCCGACGATCTGGAACGACCTGCTCGCCCACCTGCAGACCGCCGACGCCGACGTGTCCTCGTGCACGATGCTCATGGTTGGTGGGGCGGCCGCTCCGCCGGCGATGATGCGGGCCTTCGAGGAGCGGCACGGCATCCGGATCATCCACGGCTGGGGGATGACCGAGATGTCGCCGGTCGGCACGCTTGCCTTCCCACCGGCCGGGATCGAGGAGGGCTCGGACGAGTACTGGCGCTATCGCGCCGCGCAGGGGCGGCTGCTGCCGGGCGTCGAGGGCCGGCTCGTCGGACCGGACGACTCGATCGAGCCCTGGGACGGCGAGGCCGTCGGCGAGCTCGAGGTGCGCGGGCCCTGGATCACCGGCGCCTACTACGCCAACGGGCAGGAGTCCGACGTCGACCGGATGGAGACGGAGGCGAAGTTCCACGACGGCTGGCTGCGCACGGGCGACGTCGGCTCGCTCACTCCGGACGGCTTCCTCGTGCTCACCGACCGGGCCAAGGACGTCATCAAGTCCGGCGGCGAGTGGATCAGCTCGGTCGACCTCGAGAACGCGATCATGGGCCACCCCGACGTGCGCGAGGCATCGGTCGTCGGCGTGCCTGACGAGCGCTGGGGCGAGCGCCCGCTCGCGAATGTCGTTCTCCGCGAAGGGGCTTCGACGACGGTCGAGCAGCTGCGTGACTGGCTCTCCGACAAGCTGCCCAGATGGCAGCTGCCCGAGCGGTGGGCGGTCATCGACGAGGTGCCCAAGACGAGCGTCGGGAAGTTCGACAAGAAGGTGCTGCGCAAGCAGTATGCCGCGGGCGAGCTCGACGTCACGACGCTCTCGCCCTCCGGCAGCTGATGGGGCTGCTCGCGCGGCTGTTCGGCCTCGAGGGCACCCCGCAGGATGCAGCCGGCGACGCGGACGCCTCGGAGGTCTCGCCGGGTGACCGGCCGCCGCCGCGCGACGCGCCCGCCAGCAGCGTCCTCGCGCCCGGCTATCTCGAGGCCCGCGAGCGCACGCTTCGGCTGAGCCCGGTCGACCTCGGCGTGGACCAGGCCGGCGGGCCGGTCGTCGGCGGTGTCGTCATGGATCTCGGCACCGCGTCGGGCATCGTCACGCTGGTCGCGCTGCGGGCCGGCACGGCGGCGATCCATCGCTCCGACGGGACCAGCACGAGCAGCGCGACCGACCCGGGCGTCGTCGCGGCCACGGCCGCGCTGCTCGCCCAGGCCGAGGCCGACCGTGAGCTCTTCGAGGTCTCCGACGACACCGCGCTGCCCGACATCGGGTATGCCGCCGTCCGGCTGCTCACCTCGGACGGACCGCGGGTGGCTGCGGCCGCGCAGGGAGCCTTGTCACTGCGCCGACGTCAGGCGTGGCGCGTGTATGCCGCGGCACACGAGGTTCTCGCCGCCCTCGACCGGCTCGAGCGGCAGGCGCCGCAGGACGTGGCCGGCGGAGGGTCGGTCAGCCCCCGCCCTTGAGCTCGGGGAACATGTCGTCGCGCCACTCCTGACCCGAGCCGACGATCTCGCCGCGAGCCAGCTGCTCCTCGCGCGAGCGCAGCTCGACCCGGCGGATCTTGCCGGAGATCGTCTTGGGCAGCTCGGCGAACTCGATCCGGCGCACCCGCTGCCAGGGCTGCAGGTGCTCGCGCGCATAGGCGAGGATCGAGCGCGCGGTGTCCGCGTCCGCGGCATACCCGGGGGCGAGCACGAGGTAGGCCTTCGGCACGGCGAGCCGCACCTCGTCCGGCGCCGGCACGACCGCCGCCTCGGCGACGGCCGGGTGCTCGATGAGCACCGACTCGAGCTCGAAGGGGCTGATCTTGAAGTCGCTCGCCTTGAAGACGTCGTCGGTGCGCCCGATGTAGGTGATGTAGCCGTCCCCGTCGATCGAGGCGACATCGCCGGTGTGATACCAGCCGCCGGCCATCGCCTCGGTGTTGCGCTCGTCGTCGCCGAGATAGCCGGTCATGAGCGACAGCGGATGCGCCGACAGGTCGAGGCACAGCTCGCCCTCGCCGACTCCATCGACCCGACGCCCGCTCAGCGGGTCGACGAGCGCCACCGGCATCCCTGGCAGGGCCCGCCCCATCGACCCCGGCTTGAGCGGTGACCCTGGCGAATTCCCTACTGCCGCAGTCATCTCCGTCTGGCCATAGCCGTCGCGGAGGTCAAGCCCCCACGCCTTCTTGACCTGCTCGATGACCTCCGGGTTGAGCGGCTCCCCCGCTCCCACGACCTCGCGCAGCGAGCCCGGTCCACCGGACAGGTCGGCGTTGATGAGCATCCGCCACACGGTCGGCGGCGCGCAGAAGCTCGTCACCTGGTTGTCGCGCAGCTGCCCGAGCAGAGCGGCGGCGTCGAAGCGCGTGTAGTTGTACACGAAGACTGTCGCCTCGGCGATCCACGGCGCGAAGAAGCACGACCAGGCGTGCTTGGCCCAGCCCGGCGAGCTGATGTTGAGGTGCACGTCGCCCGGCTGCAGGCCGAGCCAGAAGACCGTCGACAGGTGCCCGAGCGGATAGGACACCTGGGTGTGCTCGACGAGCTTGGGCCGGCTCGTCGTGCCGGAGGTGAAGTAGAGCAGCAGCGGGTCCGCGGGCGCGGTGCCGGGGTGCGGGGTCGGCTCCGCCTCGATCTCGTATGCCGCCCCCAGGTCGGCCCAGCCCTCGGTCGCCCCGCCGACGCTGATCCGCAGGTAGTCGCCGGGCACCTCGTCGAGCTTGGCCGTCTGGTCCGGCGTCGTGACGACGACCCGCGCGCCACCGCGGCGCACCCGGTCGGTGAGCTCGCCAGAGCCGGCTGCGGTCGTCGTCGGCATGATGATCGCCCCGAGCTTGGTCACCGCGAGCATGACGTCCCACAGCTCCACCCGGTTGCCGAGCATGAGCAGCACCGGGTCACCGCGGCGAACTCCTTGCGCGGCAAGCCAGCTCGCGACCTGGTCGGAGCGTCGGGCCATCTCGTCGAAGCTGTATGCCGCGCGGCTGCCGTCCTCCTCGACGAGCACGAGGGCAGGCCGGTCGACGCCCCGGGCGATCGCGTCGAACCAGTCGACCGCCCAGTTGAAGCGCTCGCCCAGGTCGGGCCAGCGGAAGGTCTCGGCGGCCCTGGCATGCTGCCCGCGCAGGGCGAGCAGCTCGTCGCGGGCAGCGCGGTAGCGATCGGTCACCGACGACATCGCCGGGTGCGCGGACGGCTCGGTCATGCGCCCACTCTGCCCCTCAGCAGCGGACGGCGCCACAGGAGGCTCGTCACGCCGGGCCCGCTCCCGACCTCCCGGCCACCGCATGGCACGTTGACGCCGCGCGGGCCGGGCGGCGCGGCATACCCCGGACAATCTCGGATGGCACCGCTTGCCCGCTCCTGGCACGATGACAGAGTGAGTTCAGTCGCCGCCGCACCCGTGCGGGTCGCGTGCGTCGACGACGACACCGTCATCCGTGAGGGCCTACCCCACCTGTTGGAGGGGTGCGAGGTGGTGTGCGCCCTCAAGTCGGCCGAGCAGCTGCTCGACCGACGCCCGGATGTCGACGTCGTGCTGCTCGATCTCCGGTTGGCCGGCACGAGCCCGCAAGCACCGGCGCTGCAAGGCGTCCGTGCGGTCCGGGCCGTGGCCGCCGCCGGCTATCGAGTGCTCATCTACACCAACGAGAGCCGCAAGGAGGTCCTCGCCGCCTGTCTCGGCGCGGGCGCGAGCGGCGTCGTGCACAAGGCCGAGCCGATGTCGGTGCTCGCCGCCGCCGTGCGACGGGTGCTCGACGGCGAGGTCGTGGTCACGACGGCCCTCGTCGGGCTGGCCGAGTACCTGCTCCGGCAGGAGGAGGTCCCCAGGCTCAGCCCTCGCCAGCTCGAGGTGCTGCGAGCACGGGCGCGGGGTGAGTCCTTCAAGTCGATCGGCTCCCGGATGTACCTCTCGCCCAAGACCGTCGAGGAGTACATGGGCGAGGTCAACCGCAAGTTCGCGGCATACCTGCGAGACCACTCGCCGGCCGATCTCGAGCGGCTGCTCGGCGTCGGCGCGGACGACCTCGTCAACGAGACGTGAGCGGCCCGCGCAGGGTCACCGAGGTGCCCTCGCCGAGGGCCGAGCGCACCGACACGGTGCACCCTGCCTGGCCGAGCGCTCCGGTCACCAGTCGCGCCAGGCCGTAGCCCCGCGGGGTCCACTCGAGGTCGAAGCCGACCCCGTCATCGGTGACGACGACCTCCCACTCGCCGCCCTCGACATCGCCGTGCAAGACACACTCCTGGGCGTGGGCGTGCACCCGCACGTTGTGCAGCAGGGTGACGACGGCGTCCCGGACCGCAGCCGCGGTGGCCTGCTCGATGACCACCTCGTCGACGAGGTCGACCGTGACGACGAGCGGCAGGTCCGGGAACTGCCGGGCCGCCGAGCGCAGCGCCACCCCGAGGGTGCCCTTGCTGTCGTCGACGTGCCGCTCGTCCATGAAGGATCGGATCTGCGCAGCGCCGAGCGCGGCCTGGCTGCGCAGCGCGGACAGCACGGCGGGCGGCAGGTCGGGTGTCGCGAGCAGCCGCAGGATCGTCGCCTGGTCGTGCAGCAGCTGCCGGTGCTGCTCGCGTTCGACCTGCCGCGCGGCCTCGGCCGCCTCGGTGCGACCCGCGTCGGCGGCGGCACCGAGCCGGCGCAGGTAGTGCGACCCGAGCCGACCCAGTGCGCCGAAGGCGAGGTAGGCCAGGGCATTGGTGATCGGCGTCATCAGCCGGTCGGCGTCGGCCGCCCCGGGCAGGATCGCGCCGAGGTAGACGGCGGCGAGCAGACCGCTGACGAGCAGCGCCCGGGTCATGCTCGGCGCTGACATGCCAACCCACAGGGCTGCGCTCACGGTGACCGCGAAGCCCCAGGCGTCCCAGCTGTAGAACCGCCCTTCTGCTGCCGTGAAGAGCGGCTGAGTCGCCAGCACGACGATCGCGAGGACCACCTCGGCGACGAGCAGCCGGGGCGCGACGACCGACCTACGGCGCAGGACGAGGGTGAGCACCGCTGCCCGCCAGGCCAGCCAGCCGACGCCCAGCACCCCGTTGAGCAGCGCGAAGGTCGAGTGCGCCACGCTCGAGGGCAGGGCGATCGCGAGCTGCACGATGGTGACCAGCCAGGTGCCGGCCAGCGCGAGCACGAGTGCGGTCTCGACCCCGGCGGTCGTCGTCGGCAAGGGACCCCAGAGCCGCTCGCCGACGACTGCGGTGGCTTGGGCAACGGGTCGGGGCACGAACGCGCGGGCGGCACCCTCAGCGCGCCGCCCACGCGCGGGCCGTCGATGACGGCCCGGCTCGAGGGACGGTCCCATGGTGGGGTCCGGGTCAGCCGACAGCGAGGCGGCCTCGGCCGACTGCTGGAACGGTGAGATCGGAGCCGACGACACCCCGGTGGGTCCCGGCTCACGCACCCCTGTCCACCTGCCCGTCATGCTCAGCGGAGTCGGTTCTGATCCGACCCTAGTGACGCGGTCCCCGGCCGTGGGGGCTGTTGCGCCTCAGGATAGCCTCCGCAATGTCACGCGCCCAGGGCAGCGATGTCATCCGGTATGCCGCGTTCGCCGGTCAGGCCGCCGGCCGTCCGGAGGACGGGCGGACGGCCACCGGCAGACGCAGCCACCACTGCGGTGATCCGGACCACGACGTCGGCGCTCCGGCGACCTCGGCGACCCGGCGCAGCCCGGCCAGCTCACCGCGCATGCCGAGGGCGTAGCTCGCGGCCGAGACCGACCGCTCGGCGCACGTCGACCCCTCGGCCGAGCCGCGGCGGGCGACCGCATCGCTGGCCCAGGTGACCACCCGGGCCGCCCAGTCCGCCGGCAGCTCGGGGGCGTCAGCGGGCGGGCCAGCGGGCGCAGCAGCATCCACACCGGTCGGCTGGCTTGCCGCGTTGCCGAAGGCCTTGGCCAGCGGCCACAACAGGGGCACCGGCGTTGCTGGGTCGAGCAGCAGCTCGAGCAGCACCGGGAGGTCGGCGTCCTGGGCCAGCCAGGCCAGGCCGGCGAGCAGGTCGAGCCCCTCGGCCACATCTGCGTCCCGCACGGCGGCCTGCAGCCGGGCCGCCAGCCAGCGACCCACGGGCACTCCCTGCGGCAGCAGCATGAGCGCCCCGAGCGCATTGCCCCGGGTCTCCTGGTCCGCGCTGGACAGCGCCTCGTCGAGCAGGTCGAGCAGCATCGGGCTGGACCCGGGCAGCCCGGCGGACTCGATGGCGGTGGCCGCCTCGCGGGCCCGGGCGACTCGGAGCCCGTCGGGTCGCACGGCACCCGAGTGCACGACGGTCACCGCGAGCTCGTCGGCCCCGCGGGCCGCCAAGGCGCGGGCCAGGTGAGGGGCGCCCTCGGGATCGAGCGAGCGGGCCAGCCAGCCGGCCGCCCGCAGCATCCGCGGCGTGGTGTCCGGGTCGGCGAGCAGCGCGACGCAGACGGGCAGCACACCGCCCCGCAGCCCGACGACCATCCGCGGATCCTGGGCCCAAGCGCCGAGGGCGAAGATCGCGGCCCATTGGGTGTCCTCGGTGCGTGGCCGGAGCGTCTGTGCGGTGAGCAGTGCGAGGGCCGCGGGGTCGGCGCTGTACTGCAGCAGCCCGGCATACTCCGCGAACGGCATCGGCTCGGCCTCGCCGACGGCTGCCTCGGCGAGGGTGAGCAGCGCACCGGCCGACGCCGGCGTGCCGACGATGCGGGTCGCGGACTCCCATCGCGCGGCATACTCCACGCTGCGGTTGACGGCGAGCTCGAGGACGAGGCGGGACAGCAGGTGGGTCCAGTCCCGTTCGCGCAGCAGCACTCCGTCATGGCGGGAGAGGACGTCGGTAAGGTCGAGCCAGTCGACCCCACTCATCGGCTCGCCGCCGAGAGCGCGCTCGAGCAGGTCGGTCGCCCGGACGCGGTCGTCGGGCTCGATCGGAGTCAGCGCGCGGGTGGATCGGCCGAGCCGGTCGCGGGTGCGGCGCAGGAAGGCGAGCGGCAGGCCGAGGCGGTGCGGGCTGAGCCCGAGCGTCTCCTCGTAGCGACGCAACGTCGTGTCGCTCGGGCGCACCTCACCGTGCTCCCAGCGCGTCACCTGCGCGGGGTGGACCTCGAGGGCGCGCCCGAGACCGGTCACCGTGCGCAGGCGTCGGTCGGCTGCCGTCTTCCGGGCATTCGTGAGCACCCACACGTACTCATCGATCTCGCGCCGCACTCTGACCCCTGGAGGCCGGGAATCGGGAGGAATGTCCCCGGCTCTGGTCAGGCTAGCGGCATTGCGGTCGGTATGCCGCGTGGCGCGCGTCACGCCCGCGCCCGGCCGGTCCCGTGCGTCTGCGGCGCTGCACAGGGCCGGTGGACGCAGGATCGACGGCGCCGGTCGACGGCGCCGTCAGCGCACCCGGTAGGCCTCGCGGGCCAGGTCGAATCCGGCACCTGAGGCGCTGTCGGTGCAATGCATGCCGTCGGTCTGCGAGACGCACGAGATCGACCCACCGCGGATCGTCGCGCCGTAGGCGAGGGCGACCGAGGGGCCCCCGAGCGTGGTCGCGGACTGGCTTCCCGGCCGGCCGGCCCACCACGTGGCGTCCTGGTTGGGAGCGGCCGTGCCGAGCACGGTGTCACCCGCGCAGAGCAGTCCGGCGCGGCCGCCCTCGAGGAGCAGCGCAGTGCCCCAGTCGAGCTGGCATGAGGCAGGCTTCGCGGGTGGCTGCCACGTCTTCTGGGCGATGTCGCAGCGGACGGTCCAGGCCGAGTCGCCGCCGAGGAGGCAGACGATGTTGCCGGTCGGGCTGGCGAAGGCGGTCATCGGGTGGCCTTTGGCGTCGATGACCGGAGCAGCCGGGGCGCTCGGCTTGGGGGCGTCGGTCGGCGCGGTGGCCGAGCCGAGCGAGGCGGTGGGCTCCGGCGCCGGCACGACGACGATGACCGTCGAGGTCGGTGCAGCCGACTGCTGACCGCTCGAGCACCCGGCGAGCGCGGTCAGCGCGGCACTGATGCCCAGCAGGGCCACCACCCGCTGGGCGTGGGACGCAGCTCGGGTGCGGGGGTGGGTTCGGGTGCGCGACATGATCATGCAGAGTAGACGCGTCGATCCGCCCGGGGTTGCGCCCGGACCTGGCGCGCGCGACCGCTAGGCCGCCCACGCCGGGTGGGGGTGGGCGACGTTACGCAGTGGTGGAGGGGCCCACCACCGGAGCTGGTGGAGGGGCCCACCACCGGAGCTGGTGGAGGTGCCCACCACCGGAGCTTGGTGGAGGGTCCCACCACCGGAGCTTGGTGGAGGGTCCCACCACCGCGTATCCGCGGCAGTCACCTCGTGGCGCCGGGACCCGGCGCCCGCGCCTAGCCGACGAGCAGCTCGGCGATCTGCACCGTGTTGAGGGCCGCGCCCTTGCGCAGGTTGTCGTTGCTGACGAAGAGCACGAGCCCCCGGCCGCCGTCGACCGAGAGGTCCTCGCGGACCCGGCCGACATAGGACGGGTCGGCCCCGGCGGCGAGCAGTGGGGTCGGGACGTCGACGAGCGCAACCCCCGGGGCCGCCGCGAGCAGCTCGCGGGCCCGCTCCGGGCTGATCGGCCGCTCGAACTCGGCGTGGATGGCCAGCGAGTGCCCGGTGAAGACTGGCACCCGCACGCACGTGCCGGCCACCCGCAGGTCGGGCAGGTCGAGGATCTTGCGCGACTCGTTGCGCAGCTTGCGCTCCTCGTCGGTCTCGTCGGTGCCGTCGTCGAGGACCGACCCGGCGACCGGCACGACGTCGAAGGCGATCGGCGCGACGTACTTGGCCGGCTCGCCGAGGTCGACAGCCTGGCCGTCATGGGCGAGCTGCTCGATGTCGCCCCCGTCGACGGCCCGGCGGATCTGCCCGGCGAGCTCGCGAACACCGGCCAGCCCGGAGCCGGACACCGCCTGATAGGTCGCGACCACCAGCCGGACCAGCCCGGCCTCGTCGGCGAGCGGCTTGAGCACCGGCATGGCCGCCATCGTCGTGCAGTTGGGGTTGGCGATGATCCCCTTGGGCCGGTCCTTCGCGGCGGCCGGGTTGACCTCGGAGACGACGAGCGGCACCTCCGGGTCCATCCGCCAGGCCGACGAGTTGTCGATGACGACGACGCCCGCCGCCGCGAACCGCGGCGCCAGCTCGCGCGAGCTGGTCGCGCCCGCAGAGAAGATCGCGATGTCCAGGCCGCTCGGGTCGGCCGTCGCGGCATCCTCGACGGTGATCTGACGGCCCTGCCACACGATGGTCTGACCGGCCGAGCGCGACGACGCGAAGAGTCGCAGCTCACCCACCGGGAAGGCCCGCTCGGCGAGGATCTGCAGGACGACGCCACCCACCTGGCCGGTCGCACCGACCACCCCGACGTTGAGCGTGCGCGAGTCAGCTTGCGGCGCAAGCGAGCCCGACGGCATACCGGATGCCTGTGACGATGCCTCGGTCATCGGCCCGTCCCTCCGTAGACGATCGCTTCGCCCTCGGTCGAGTCGAGCTCGAAGGCGGTGTGCGCGGCCCGCACGGCCGCCTCCAGCTGGTCGTCGCGGGTGACGACCGAGATGCGGATCTCGGAGGTCGAGATCATCTCGATGTTGATTCCGGCATCGGCCAGGGCCCGGAAGAGCTTCGCGGAGATGCCCGGGTTCGTCCGCATGCCGGCGCCGACGAGACTGAGCTTGCCGATGGCGTCGTTGAAGCGCAGCTCCTCGAAGCCGATGTCGGCGCGGGCCGACTGCAGGGCCGCCAGCGCCTTCGCGGCGTCGGCGGCGGGCAGGGTGAAGGAGATGTCGGTCCGGCCGGTGTCGGCGGCCGAGACGTTCTGCACGATCATGTCGATGTTGATGCCGGCCGCGGCCACTGCGTCGAAGATGTCCGCCGCGGTCCCGACCTCGTCGGGCACGCCGACGACGGTGATCTTGGCCTCGGACCGGTCGTGGGCGATGCCGGTGATGATCGGGGCTTCCATGCCGCTTCCTTCCCCATAGGGATTCTCGATGATCCAGGTGCCCTCGTGCTTGCTCCACGACGAGCGCACATGGATCGGTATGCCGTGCCGGCGCCCGTACTCGACGCACCGCAGGTGCAGGATCTTGGAGCCGTTGGCGGCGAGGTCGAGCATCTCCTCGCTGGACAGCACGGCGAGCTTGCGGGCGCTCGGCAGCACCCGCGGGTCGGCGGTGAAGACGCCGTCGACGTCGGTGTAGATCTCGCAGACGTCGGCGTGCAGGGCCGCCGCGAGGGCGACGGCGGTCGTGTCCGAGCCGCCCCGGCCGAGCGTGGTGATGTCCTTGCTCGACTGGCTCACGCCCTGGAAGCCGGCGACGATGGCGATGTGTCCCGCCTCGAGGGCCTGGGTGATCCGGCCCGGGGTGACGTCGAGGATGCGAGCCCGGCCGTGCTCGGCGTCGGTGATGACACCGGCTTGGCTGCCGGTGAAGGAGCGGGCGTCCATGCCGAGGTCGGCGATCGCCATGGCGAGCAGGGCCATCGAGATCCGCTCGCCGGCGGTGAGCAGCATGTCCATCTCGCGGCCGGGCGGGTTCGGGCTGACCGCGTTGGCCAGGTCGAGCAGCTCGTCGGTGCTGTCCCCCATCGCAGACACGACGACGCACACCTCGTGACCGGCCTGCTTGGTCTCGACGATCCGCCGCGCCACCCGCTTGATGCCCTCGGCATCGGCCACCGAGGACCCACCGAACTTCTGGACGACGACGCTCACGATCGAGGACTCCCGGGCTGCCGGGCCGCGGCCCGGTGATGCGGTCTGTGGACGGCTTCGGATTCTATCGACGGCGACCGGCAGGCCGGTCGCCCCGACGAATCGCGAGACGCCTCCTCCTCCCGGAGTAACCGCCTCCCTGGGCACTTTTGTGGGGTCACCGGCGTGTCGCTCGGCCAGCCCGTTCGGCGTGTCGCGCCCGCAGGGGCGGCCTAGGGTCGGTGCGTGGGCGGACCGGAGCACCCTGACCTCGACCGGCTGGCCGCCGCTGCGCCGGCACAAGCGGCCGATCTCATTGCGCGCCTTCTCGACCCGCGCATCGTCCTCGGCCTCACCCTCGCGGTGACCTGCCTGCGCCAGGCGACCTCCCCGGCGGCCGGGCTGGGCTGGCTCGGTGTCACCGCGCTCAGCTGCATCGGGGTGCCGTGGCTGATGCTCGTGCTACTGCTGCACCGCGGCCGGGTCGCGGACGCCCAGGTCGTGCAGCGCGAGCAGCGCCGGCTGCCGCTGGTGGCGGCGCTGGCCTCGATCGTCGTGGGGCTGGTCGCACTCCACCTGCTGGACGCGCCGCGGCCGATCGTCGCGCTCGTTGCCGCCATCCTGGCCAGCGGACTCGCGATCACGGTGATCTCGTGGTGGCACAAGGCGTCCATCCACACCGGCGTCGCTGTGGCGGCGGGCGCCGTGCTCGCTCAGCAGGTGAGCGGGTGGGTGTGGATGGTCGGTATGCCGCTCGCCGCGGCGGTGGGGTGGGCGCGGTGGCGAGCGGGGCGGCATACCGGCTGGCAGGTGGTCAGCGGCGCGCTCGTCGGACTGGCTGTCGGCGGAGGGGTTTTCGGGGTGCTGCGCTGACGCTCGTCGGCTACGGGTGCAGGGCGTGGAACTCGGCTTCGGCGACGACCTCGTCGTCGGTGTCGAGGCGCAGGTGAGCGAGGATCGACTGGAGCACCCGCAATGAGGCGGCAGCCCGCTCGCCCCACGTCGACAGGTAGGAGAACTGCCACCACCAGAGCGCCTCGGCCACCCGCCCGGCGTTGTAGTGGGTCAGCCCGTGCTGCAGGGCGACGGTGATCTCGGCGATGTCGCCGGAGAGGCTGCCCTTGGTGAGCTCGGCCGCGGTGAGCGGGTCGACGACGTCGGCGTAGTCGTCGATGCCCTCGAGGAGGTTGGCGAGATTGTCGCGCAGCGGGTCGATGTCGGCGTCCGGCCCGGGGTCGGGCTCGAAGCGCTCCTCGAGGACGACGTCCTGGACCGCGCCGAGCCGAGCACCGGCGAAGAGCACCTGCGAGGTGGCGAGCAGCAGCACCGGCAGGGCGATCTCGGGCTCGTCGCCCGAGGCGACCTCACGCACGGCCGTCACATAGGCGCGCATCTGCAGCGCCGACTCCTCGGCGAGGGCCCGCAGCTGGGAGTCAGGCATGGACGGCTCGCCTCCCTTCGAAGGCTCGACCCAGGGTCACCTCGTCAGCGTATTCGAGGTCACCACCCACCGGCAGGCCGGATGCGAGACGGGTCACGGTCAGCCCGAGCGGCAGCAGGCTGCGGGACAGGTAGGTCGCGGTCGCCTCGCCGGCGATGTTGGGGTCGGTGGCGATGATGACCTCGGTGACGGTGCCGTCGGCGAGCCGGGTCATCAGCTCGCGGATCCGCAGGTCGTCGGGGCCGATGCCGTCCATCGGGCTGATCGCGCCGCCGAGCACGTGGTAGAGCCCGCGGAACTCGCGGGTCCGCTCGATCGCCGAGACGTCCTTGGGCTCCTCGACGACGCAGATCGCCGTACCGTCGCGGCGCGCGTCGGCGCAGATCCGGCAGCGCTGAGCCTCGGCGACGTTGCCGCACAGCTCGCAGAAGCGGATCTTCTCCTTGACCTCGGCGAGCACCTGGACCAGCCGCTGGACGTCGGGCGCGTCGGCCGAGACGAGGTGGAAGGCGATCCGCTGCGCGCTCTTCGGCCCGATGCCCGGCAGCCGGCCGAGCTCGTCGATGAGGTCCTGGACGATGCCTTCGTACACCCTCGCAGCCTACGGTCCCCCGCCGACAACCCGGAGTAAGCGCCTCCCCGGGCATGTTTGTGACAGCACCGGCGTGTCGCCCGCCCGCGGCGCTTGGCGGGTCGGGCGAAGGTGCTGACTCGCGCGCTGCCCGCGCGGGGGCGGCGCGGGCGGGACGCGGGGCGTGAGCGGGCGCGGGCGGCATACCGTGTCGGCATGACCATCTCCGCACGCGACCGACTGCGCGGTGGCCTGCTCGGGCTGCTCGTCGGCGACGCGCTCGGCGTGCCCTACGAGTTCCATCCGGCGCGAGCCATCCCGCCGCTCGAGTCGATCGAGATGACCCCGCCTCCCGGCTTCCGGCGGGCGCATGCCAGCGTGCCGCCGGGCACGTGGAGCGACGACGGCGCTCAGGCGCTCGTGCTCCTGCGCCGGCTGCTCGACGACGGTCGGCTCGACGTCGACCGCTTTGCTGCCGGGCTGGTCGCCTGGCAGGACCAGGGGTGGTATGCCGTCGACAGCCGGGTCTTCGACATCGGCGTGCAGACGCACGCCGCGCTGCGCGCGGTCCGCTCGGGCGTGCCGCCGCTGGAGGCCGGACCGGCACGCGGGCGGGCCAACGGCAATGGCTCGCTCATGCGGGTCTTGCCAATGGCGTTGTGGCACAACGGAACCGACGGAGAGCTGGTCCGCGATGCGATCGACCAGTCCCGGGTGACCCACGGTCACCTGCGCGCTCAGGTGTGCTGCGCGGTCTACTGCCTGTGGGCCCGCCGACTGCTCTCCGGTATGCCGCCCGCGCCCGCCTGGCGGGACGCGATCGCCGCGGCCGACCTGCTGTGGCCGAAGTGGAGCCCGAAGCACGCCGAGCTGCACGACGTCATCCTCCCGGTTGAGTCAGCCGCCGCCGAGCCGAGCCGGATCACCGGCGACGGCTACGTCGTGTCGAGCCTGCGGGCGGCCGTGCACCTCGTCGCGCGGGGCGAGCCCGTTGACTACGAGTGGGTCGTGCGCTCGGCCATCGCCCTGGGGGACGACACCGACACGACGGCGTGCATCGCCGGCGGCGTCGCGGGGTTGGTGGTCGGCGAGCGCGGCATACCGGAGCGCTGGCTGGCCGCCCTCCGCGAACGGGAGGAGACCGTCGAGCCGCTGCTCGAGGCGCTGTGCGCCCGGCACGGTGCCTGACCTCGGCCGACCACACGCCACGCCGCCCGCCCCCGGAACCTCGTTGTAGTCGTCGACCCGGACCTGTCCGGTGAGGGCCGCGATGCCGTCCATGACGTCGTCGGTGAGCTGGCGACGGGCCCGGCCGGCGGGCTGACCGGCATACGCCCCCGGGTGGATGGGCACCCCGAAGGCGACCGACACCCGAGCCAGCCGGGGCCAGCTCGACCCGACCGGCATGATGTCCTCGGTGCCTACGAGGCCGACCGGCACGACCGGCACACCGGCAGTCAGCGCCAGCCAACCGACGCCGGTGCGGCCGCGATAGAGCCGACCATCGCGCGACCGAGTGCCCTCGGGGTAGAGGGCAAAAGCCTTGCCCTCGTTGAGGATTCGCAATCCGATGTCGAGGGACTCCTGGGCCGCGCGCGGCGAGTGCCGATCGACCGGCACTGCACCGACGGACTCGAAGAACTCCCGGTTCAGCCAGCCGACCGGCCCGGTGCCGGTGAAGTAGTCGGACTTCGCGAGGAAGTGCACCTGCCGCGGCGCGGCCAGCGGGATGGCGAAGGAGTCGATGAAGGACAGATGGTTGCTGGCGAGGATGACCCCGCCGGTCCGCGGGACGTTCTCGACGCCGGTGATCCGCGGGCGGTAGAGCACCCGGGTCAACGGCTTGAGCAGGCCGTGGCCGACGCGGTAGAGCATGAGCGCAGGGTAGTGCTCAGCGGGGGTCACACCAGGTCATCGCCCACGACCCGAGCCGTGCGCGCCGCACGTCCGCGCCTGTCACGCGGTCGGTGCAGAGGCTCAGGGCGCGCCCGTCTCGCCGAGCACCCGACCGCCGAGCATCCGCTCGATGACCGCCTGGCCCATCTCGTCGCCACCCTCGACGTCCTCGTCGTCGAGGGACGCCTCGTCGTCGGAGTCGATGTCCGCTGCGCTCGCTCCGGTATGCCGCCCGCTCGCCTCCGCCGGCCCGCTCGCCGGCGCAGGTGGGCCGGATCGACGCCCCGGGCCGGTCGAGCCAGCGGCCGGGCGGGCGGCTCGCGCCGCGGCGCGGACCGACTCGACCAGCCCCGGCGGCGGGGGCGGCGGGTCGAGGTCGAAGGGGGTTCGCTCCTTGGCCATCGGCTCGTCGTCCGGCGGCGGCTCGTCCGGGGGAGGCTCGTCGTCCCAGTCGGGTCTGGCGGCCGGCCCTGGAGCGGCCGGGGACGAGGGCGGGGGCGCTGTCGGCTGGGCTGGCTGGGCACGTGGGGCATCGGGCGCTGTCCGAGCCGGCACGACTGCGCCCGCAGCCGGACTCGGCACGGCTGCACCCGGTGCCAGCCCCGTAGTGGTGGCAGCGGGCGTGGCGGCACCCGGAGCAGCGTCCGGCGTCACAGCGGGAGCCGCACCCGACGCGGCCGGCGCAGCCGGCAGAGGCCCCGACGACGTCGCGCCACCACCGGCCGGAGCCGGGATGCCCTCGACCCGCACATCGAGCCCGATCTCGTCGATGAGCGCCTGCCGCACGACCTCGGCGTGGGTGCCCTGCCGGAAGGTGTTGGCCAAGCCGGTCGTGGCGATGCCGAGGACGAGCCGCTGCCCGTCATAGTCGAGGACCTGCGCATGGGTCGACAGGAAGGTCCAGGTGGCGCGGCGCATGCCGAAGATCCGGCCGAGCACCTCGGGCCACACCCGCCGGATCGCCGCCGTGTCGATCCCGCCGGCCGCGACCGGCCCACGAGCGGCCGCGCCGCCGCCCGCACCGGCCTCGGGCCGCTCCGCCCCGCGTGTCTCCCCCCGCGCTTCACCGGGGCGTTCAGAGGTGCCTCCAGCCGTCACCTCCGCCCTCGAATCCGGTGTCGCCCGCACGGGCGCCACCGACGCGACCGGCCCCGCCGCCGCCCGCCCCAACGCAGCTCGCTCACCCGCCGCTCGCTCACCCGACCCGGCCGCCGGGACTCCCCCGACCTCCAGGCGCCGCTCGAGCCGGTCCAGCCGCGCGGCATACCCGGACTCCCCCGACGCCGCGGGCAGCAGGATCCGCGCGCAGATCAGCTCGAGCTGCAGCCGTGGCGAGGTCGCCCCGGTCATCTCGGTCACCCCGGCGTTGACGATGTCGGCAGCGCGGGACAGCGCGCCCGGCCCGAAGCGCGACTGCTGCCCGCGCATCCGGTCGAGCTGGTCCTCGGGCACCCCGCGCAGCACCTGAGCGGCACCGTCGGGCACCGCCGCGACGATGATGAGATCGCGCAGCCGCTCGAGGAGGTCGAGCGCGAAGCGCCGCGGGTCGTGCCCCGACTCGATGACCTTGTCGACCTGACCGAAGACCCCCGCGGCATCGCCCGCGGCGAGCGCGTCGACGGTCGCATCGAGCAGTTCGACCGACGTGAAGCCAAGCAGCGCTGCAGCCCCGGGGTAGGTGAGCCCGTCCTGCCCCGATCCAGCGATGAGCTGGTCGAGCACTGACAGCGAGTCACGCACCGAGCCACCACCGGCACGGGTGACGAAGCCCAGCACCCCCGGCGCCACGGCGACCTGCTCGGACTCGCAGAGCCGCTCGAGATAGTCGGTGAGCTTGGCCGGCGGCACCAGCCGGAAGGGATAGTGGTGGGTCCGCGAGCGGATCGTGCCGATGACCTTCTCCGGCTCGGTCGTCGCGAAGACGAACTTCACGTGCTCGGGCGGCTCCTCGACGATCTTCAGCAGGGCGTTGAAGCCCTGCGGCGTCACCATGTGCGCCTCGTCGATGATGTAGACCTTGTACCTGCTC
Organism: Dermatophilaceae bacterium; assembly: GCA_035448065.1. Lineage (GTDB taxonomy): Bacteria > Actinomycetota > Actinomycetes > Actinomycetales > Dermatophilaceae > Phosphoribacter. The sequence continues at coordinate 18,845 of DAOTIG010000007.1, read as the reverse complement.
TGCGCCGGCCCGTATGCCGCCCGCTCCCGCAGGTCGCGCGCGTCGTCGACACCGCCGTGGCTGGCGGCGTCGATCTCGATGACGTCGACCGACCCCGGCCCTCCGCGCGCCAGCGCCACGCACGAGTCGCACGTGCCGCACGGCGTCGGAGTCGGTCCCTGCTCGCAGTTGAGGCAGCGAGCGAGGATCCGCGCCGAGGTCGTCTTGCCGCAGCCCCGCGGCCCGCTGAACAGATAGGCGTGCCCCACCCGACCGGTCCGCAGCGCCTGCATGATCGGCTCGGTGACGTGCTCCTGCCCGATGACGTCGGCGAACGTCTCGGGTCGGTAGCGCCGGTACAGAGCAGTGGTCACGGGTGCGACCCTAGTCGCCTGCACCGACATCGGGTATGCCGCCCGCTCACCCCTGTGGACGACCTCGCCAAGGCTACGGCACAGACGTCAGGCAGGTGCCCGTCGGCGCCCCGGCGAGCACCGCTCGGGCGCGCTCCCTGGCGAGGTTCGCGGCATACCACGGCGACGGGGCGGGCAGCGCTCCGGCCAGGGCGCAGGAGCGCCACGGCTCGGGCAGCCGACTGAGCTCGGGCACCGCATCGGCGGACAGCTGCCGCGCATGGCCGACGTCGATGGCACCGGTGCGCTCGAAGCGCTCGACGTTCCAGCGGGCGACGAGCGCCTCCGGCCCGGCGATCCCGAGTCCGAGGAGCACGATCGCCGCCGAGCCCACGATCGCTCGAGGCAACCGCGACGCCCGCTGCCGCATCCAGGCGATGCCGCCGACCACGAGGACCACGCCCAGCCAGACCTCGGCCACCGCGACCTCGAGGCGCAGCACGGTCGCACCGTAGGCCTGCTCGTAGCGCACCATCCGCTCCAGCGCCGAGCCGACCACGACGAGCGTGAATGCCGTTGTCACACAGAGGATTCCGACGAGCAGACGTCGTTGGCCGCGCTGCGCCAGATCGGCTCGCAGGCCCGAGACGACGAGAGTGAGCACGACGACGACGGTGACGATGACGAGCTGGAAGAAGCCCTCCCGCGCCCGGTCGGCGACGGCGCTCGACGGATGCAGCCCGACGAGCCGCCCGGCCTGCACGACGAGCCAGAGGCCGAGCAGCCCGTCGAGCAGCAGCACCGGCGTGGCCCATTCGGCTGCCTGCCACGGCGTCACCGGCTGGCTCGGCCGCCACCGTGGAGTCCGGGCCAGGCCATGGATCGCCCCACCGACGACGGCGATGACGACCGCCGAGACGACCATCCGCACGGGCAGCATCCCGTCCACCGACGGACCGAGCCGGCGCAGCAGGTCGCCGTATGCCGCGTCGGCGGACGCGAGCAGCGCACCGACGAGCAGCGCGCCAGGGAGCCCGATGAGCAGCCCCCGCCCGACCCCCCCGGCGACCCGACGGGAGCCCACAGGGACCTGCGCGGTCTTGGCCCGAGCGCCCAGCCAGCCCCAGCTGCGCACCGCTCCCCCGAGCGCGACGGCGCCGGACAGGAGGATCTGACCGGCCCGCTCGGCGCCATGGGTCACGATCGCGACCAGGCCGAGACTGGCGAGGATGGAGAGCACGGCGAGCACCTGGTCGTCGCGCAGCGCCGGCACGACGAGCAGCGCCAACGCGAGGCCGAGCAGGATCCGGTCACCGCGACCGAGCCGGGCGCCAGCCAGAGCCGGGTCGCGGCGCACCGCGTCGAGCAGCACGCCGAGCGCCCCCGTGCCCAGCAGGGTCCATTGCAGGCCCAACGGCGCCAGGAGGGTCGCGCCTCCCCACGCGCCGGTGAGACCGAGCAGGCCGACCGTCCGCCAGGACGGTCCGGCACCGAGCGGCGGCCACAGCGCGGGCCGGCGGCTCGGTCCCCCTGGCGGCCACACCGGAGCGTCCTGCACCGGCCCCCGAGAGCTCAGCGGCGCGGCATACGGGCTGCGAACGGCGGGCAGTGCGAGTGGAGTCTGCGCGGGCATGACGAACTGACCTCCAAGCGAAAGGGGTTGACAGAGAAGGCGATCGGCGCTCAGGCGGGCGGCAGCGAGAGCCTCAGTCGGGCACCGTGATGGGTGGTCGCGGCGCCAGGCGGGCCCTCGGGCGGGACCACCTCGAGCGTGCCGCCGTGCAGGGTCGCGGCCCAGCGGGCGATGGCCAGCCCGAGCCCGGTGCCTCCGGTGGGCGAGGCGCCACCGGGCCCGTCGACGATCCTCGGCAGCGGGCCGGTCACGGCGCCGTGCCGAAAGCGCTCGAACACGGCGGTGCGCGCAGCCTCGGGGATGCCCGGCCCTTCGTCCGCGACGTCGAGCACGAGCGAGCCGTCCGGCTCGACCCCACCGGCGACTCTCACCACGCCACCCGGGGGTGTATGCCGCGTGGCGTTGTCGACGAGGTTGGCAATGATCTGGCGCAGCCGCTGGGGGTCGACGTGCGCGACGAGTGACGGGTCGATGTCGACCTCGACGACCCGGTCGGTCCGCACCGTCCGCGCTTCCGCGGCGACGTCCTCCACGAGCCGGCGCACCCGCGTGGGCTCCCGCTCGAGGGGCACGACCCCGGCCTCGGCCCGGGCCAGACCGAGCAGGTCGTCGACGAGCACCCCGAGCCGCTCGACCTGACCGAGCAGCTCGCCGAGAGCGGCGGAATCGGCCGGCTGCACACCGTCGACGAGATTCTCGGCCTGGGCCCGCAACGCGGCCACCGGCGTGCGCAGCTCGTGGGCGACATTGGCGAGCAGCTCACGCCGCTGCGCATCCGCGGCGGCGAGCTGCTCGGCCATCGTCGTGAAGGCGACCGCCAGCTCGCCGACCTCGTCCCGGCTCGTCGTGCGCACGACCCCCGGTGCCCGACCGGCCGCCATCTCGCGGGCCGCGGCGGTCATCTGGCGCAGCGGGCTGGTCATCCCTCGGGCGAGCAGCTGGCTGACGAGCAGGCCGACGACGACGGCGCCGGTGACGGCCCAGCGGGCCGGCCACTGCAGGTAGTAGATCGACAGATAGGTGAGCAGCGACGTCACCGCGATGCTCGCCCCGACGAGCAGCCCCAGCTTGGCCTTGATCGAGCGGACCGGGTCCAACGGCCGCAGGTCCCAGCTCACGGCAGGCTCTCCAACGCGAAGCCGACGCCGTGCACGGTGCGGACCCGCTCGGCGCCGATCTTGCGGCGCAGGCCCTTGACGTGGCTGTCGAGGGTGCGCGCCGGGCCCGCCGTCACCACCCGGGATGCGGCCACCGGGTCCCAGCCGAGGACCTCCGCGAGCAGCGTCTCGCGGCTCACCACCCGACCCTCGCGGCGAGCGAGCGCGGCGAGCAGGTCGAACTCGGTCCGCGTCACCGGCACCTCCTCGCCGTCGATGACGACCCGCCGGGTGCCCGGGTCGATGACGAGCCCGCCTGCGGCATAAGGCTGTTCGTCGTCGTCTCGGGCCGTCTCGGAGGCCGCCAGCACCCGGGCGCGGTCGACCCGACGCAGCAGCGCGCCGACCCGTGCGACGAGCTCGCGCGGGCTGAACGGCTTGGTGAGATAGTCGTCGGCGCCGACCGCGAGGCCGATGAGCCGGTCGGCCTCCTCGGCGCGCGCGGTGAGCATGAGCACCGGCACCGGTGCGCGCTGCTGGACCCTGCGGCATACCTCGAGACCGCCGAGCCCGGGCAGCATGAGGTCGAGCACGACGCAGTCGTATGCCGCCCGCTCGGCCGCGCGCACCGCCTCGAGACCGTCGCCGACGGCGTCCACGAGATAGCCCTCGGCGAGCAGACGGCGCACCACCGCGTCGCGGATCGCGCGGTCGTCCTCGACGACGAGCAGCCGATGCTGGCGGGCGGGTGGCTGGCTCACGACGACGACGCTAGCCCGGTATGCCGCGTGCGCGCTGCACGCAGCGCGTGCAGGTTCCGTGCACCACGGTTGGGCGCGTCCGGCACACGAGGACACCCCACGTACCTGGAAGAGCTCACCTGCCCTTGCTACGTTCCCGTCCTGGGGGAGTTCGGTGAGGTACCACCACGCGGGGTGTCTGCCGCCATCATACGGCCCAACCGATTTCGAGCCGACCGGGCCGCTCCGGTAGCCTCTGCGACGGAGGATTCGCATAGTGGCCTAGTGCGCACGATTGGAAATCGTGTTGGGGATGAAACCCCTCGCGGGTTCAAATCCCGCATCCTCCGCCACCTGAAGGGAGCCGGAGCGGTGGATGCCGCGCGGCTCCCTTCGCGCGTCGCACCCGCCCGAGCAGGCTCGTCGGGATGGAAGGATGACGCCCATGACCGGTCCGGCGTCGAGCGCCAGCAACGAGCCAGACATCGCCTTCGACGCGATCGTCGAGCTCGTCGAGAGCCTCGACCCCAACCCGGCCTACGTCATCGGCGCTCGCTGGGACGTGCTGCACGCCAACCCGGCGGCGCGCACCCTCTTCGCCGACTGGCCCAGCCGGCCACGCATCGAGCGCAACATGCTCTGGTACTACCTGTGCGACCCGTCCGCGCGCACGCTCTTCCTCGACTGGGAGGCCGAGGCCGCCCATCAGCTCGCCCACTTCCGGTATGCCGCGCCTGCGGACGACCCGGCCGTGGCGGCGCTCGTCGAGCGGGTCATCGAGCACACCCCGATCGCCGGGACGTGGTGGGAGCAGCTGCCCGCGGACCCGAACCGCAGCGGACGCAAGCGGATGCGGATGGCCGACGGCGGGGTCGTCGGCTTCCGCCAACTCGTCCTGCAGCACCTGGACACCCCTGACCTGCAGGTCGTCTGCTACCTGCCGGACACCGACGACACCGGCGACGACGACGAGGGATTCGAGGGTTTCGACGACGTCGAGGACCTCATCGACTGACGGTCCGTCAGATCGTGGCCCCTCGACACCACGGTCCTGCTGCTGCCCGGCGGCCGCGCGTGCTGGCAGGATGCGGTCGTGCAGCAGCCACGGCTGGCCCGCCGGCTCGGTCTCGGTGACGCGGTCGTCATCGGGCTCGGCTCGATGATCGGTGCCGGTGTCTTCGCCGCCTTCACCCCGGCGGCGGCCGCTGCCGGCAGCGGCCTGCTCGTCGGGCTGGCGCTCGCGGCCGCGGTGGCCTGGGCGAATGCCACCTCATCGGCCCAGCTCGCCGCGCAATACCCCGAGTCCGGTGGGACCTACGTCTACGGGCGCGAGCGTCTCGGCGACACCTGGGGGTTCGCGGCCGGCTGGTGCTTCGTCGTCGGCAAGACCGCCTCGTGTGCGGCGATGGCGATGACCGCCGCGACCTACGCGCTCGGCGGACCTGCGCGGGCGGTGCCGGTCGTCGCGATGCTCGTCGTGCTCGGCCTCAGCTGGGTGTTGATCCGCGGCATCTCGAAGACCGCCCGGTTGGCCCGAGTGCTGCTGGCGATCACCCTGCTCGCCCTGCTCACGACGCTGGCTGTCATCCTCGTCGCCAACCGACAGTGGACCTCACCCCTCGCCGGCGGCGCGGGCACGGTGGGCGGTGAGCCCGCGGCATACGGGATCCTGCAGTCGGCCGGTCTGCTCTTCTTCGCCTTCGCCGGCTACGCGCGGATCGCCACGCTCGGCGAGGAGGTCCGTGAGCCCGGGCGCACCATCCCGCGCGCCATCACCCGCGCGCTCGCGATCGTCATCGGCCTGTATGCCGCGGTCGCGCTCGTGCTGCTCGCGACGATCGGCGCGGCCGGCATCGCGCGATCGCCGCTGCCCCTGCTCGCTGCCGCCGAGCACGCCGGGGTGTCGTGGATCGGGGCGCTGCTGCGCGTCGGGGCGACCGTCGCCGCACTCGGCGCGCTGCTCGGGCTGCTGTCGGGAGTGAGTCGCACCGCGCTGGCGATGGCCCGGCGACGCGACCTGCCGGGTCGACTCGCCGCGGTCGACCCCGTGCACCAGGTGCCGATCGTCGCGCAGGTCGCGGTCGCCGCCGCAGTCCTGCTGCTCACCCTGCTCGCCGACGTGCGGCATGCCATCGGCTTCTCGAGCTTCGGCGTGCTGCTCTACTACGCGATCGCGAATGCCGCCGCCTGGACCCAGCCGCCCGAGCATCGGCGCTGGCCGCGGTGGGTGCAGGCGGCCGGAGTCGTGGGCTGCGTCGGGCTGGCGCTCACCTTGCCGTGGGCGTCGGTGCTGGCGGGAGTGCTCGTCGTGGGCGTCGGGCTGGCGGGGCGGGTGGTGCTGCACGCTCAGAACCCGGAGTAACCAGCGCGGGGCCCCCGGCGTCGGCGGTAGCGCGCAGGCGGGCAGCCAGTCGGGCAGCGGAGGCGGGCAGCCAGTCGGGCAGCGGAGGCGGGCAGCCAGTCGGTCAGCGGCGGCGGGAGGTGCCGAAGATCGAGCGAGTGATCTCCCGGCCGATCACCGTGCCGGCCGAGCGCATGATGTTCTTGAAGACGCCCGACCCGACGACCTGCTCGACGACCGTCGGCTGGCCCTCCTGCCGACGCGCCTCGGCGGCCGCGGCCTTCTCCGCGGCGGCCTGCTGGCGGGCCGCCTCCTTCTCGGCGGCGGCAGCCTGGCGGGCTGCCTCCTTCTCGGCGCGGATCCGCTCCTTCTCGTCGAGCTTGGCCTGCTCCTCCGCAGCCTTGGCCGCCGCCGCAGCAGCCTCGGCCTGCGCGGCATCCTGCACCGCCTGCGCCTTCTTGCCCTCGAGCACCTCGTAGGCCGACTCGCGGTCGGTGACCACGGCATACGTGCTCGCGAACGGCGACGCCGCGACGATCTGGTCGATCGTCGCATCCGGCGAGGGCGCCATCATCGACTGCGGCGCACGCATGCGGGTCCACGCGACCGGCGTCGGGGCACCCTTCTCGGACAGCACGGTGATGACCGCCTCGCCGATGCCGAGCTGGGTGAGCAGCTCCTCGAGGTCGTAGCCGCTCTTGGGATAGGTCGACACGGCCGCCTTGAGCGCCTTCGCGTCGTCCGGGGTGAAGGCGCGCAGCGCGTGCTGGACCCGGTTGCCGAGCTGGGCGAGCACGTCGGCCGGCACGTCCTTGGGCGACTGGGTGACGAAGAAGACCCCGACCCCCTTGGAGCGGATCAGCCGCACCGTCTGGGTGATCGCCTGCAGGAACTCCTTGCTCGCCCCGGTGAAGAGCAGGTGCGCCTCGTCGAAGAAGAACACGAGCTTGGGCTTGTCGAGGTCGCCGACCTCGGGAAGGTCGTGGAAGAGGTCGGCGAGCAGCCACATGAGGAAGGTCGAGAAGAGCTGCGGCCGGTCCTGCACCGACGGCAGCTCGAGCATCGACACCATGCCCTTGCCGTCGGGCGCCGTCCGCAGCAGCGCCGCCGTGTCGAACTCGGGCATCCCGAAGAAGACGTCAGCGCCCTGGTCGGCGAAGGTGATGAGCTCTCGGAGGATGACGCCCGCGGTGGCCGCGGACAGCCCGCCGAGCTCCTTGAGGTCCTCCTTGCCCTCGTCGGATGCCAGGTGCTGCACGACGGCGCGCAGGTCCTTGAGGTCGTCGAGCCACAGGCCGTGCTTGTCGGCGTAGTGGAAGACCAACCCGAGGCTGGACTCCTGGGTGTCGTTGAGCCCGAGCACCTTGGCCAGCAGGGTCGGCCCGAAGGCGCTCACCGTCGTGCGGATCGGGGTGCCCTTGCCCTGCCCGCCGAGCGCATAGAACTCAGTGGGGTATGCCGTGGCCACCCACTCCTCGCCGATGTCGGCGGCGCGGGCGGTGATCTTGTCGTTCGGGGTGCCGGGGCTGGCCATGCCGGACAGGTCGCCCTTGATGTCGGCGAGGAACACCGGCACGCCGCCCTGGGACAGCTGCTCGGCCATCAGCTGCAAGGTCTTGGTCTTGCCGGTGCCGGTCGCGCCGGCGACCAGGCCGTGCCGGTTGATGACGGCAAGCGGGATCTTGACCTTCGCATCCCGGTATGCCGTGCCGTCCTTGACGGCGGCCCCGAACTCGAGTGCGCCGCCGGAGAACTCGTAGCCGGCCTTGATCTCGGCGATCTGCTCGGGAAGAGCGTCGCCCGTGGGCGTGGTCGTCTCGGTCACGGGGGCACTCTAATCCTCCGGCTCGGCTTGGCTGAGCAGGCACCATCGGGAACCTAGACTGGCGTCGTGATCTTCAAGGGCATCGGCGAGCACCGGCCGTATCCCGACCATGGCAAGACGACGACCCGGGACTGGTCGGACGTCCCGCCGCGGATGGTCCGCCTGCAGGAGCTCGTCACGACCAAGCGCACCCTCGACCTGGCGCAGCTGCTGTCCGAGGACTCCACCTTCTACGGCGACCTCTTCGCCCATGTCGTCGAGTGGCAGGGCACCCTCTATCTCGAGGAGGGCCTGCACCGCGCCTTGCGCGCCGCCCTCGCCCAACGCCAGACCTTGCACGCCCGGGTGCTCGTGCTTGACTAGGGCACGCGAGGACCAGGTGAAGACGGGGATCGACCCGAGCAGCAGGGAGGTGCGATGAGCTACACCGTCGAGTCGGAGTCCTACGGACGGGCTCGCAAACGGCGCCGCACCGCGATCACCCTGCTCGTCGTCTCGCTGATCCTCGCCGGCACCTACTACTACGCCTCGTCCTACTGGAAGCGTGGGCCGTCGGCGTCCGCGACGCCGTCGTGCACACCGACGGTGCCGGCCACCGGAGTGGTCTCGCCGACCCAGGTCACCCTCAACGTCTACAACGCGACTAAGCGCAGCGGGCTGGCGGCCACCGTCGCCAAGTCGCTCAAGGAGCGTGGCTTCCGGATCGGTGCCGTGGCCAATGACCCGGTGAAGGGCTCGGTCGTGCCGCAGCCGGCCCAGATCCGCTACGGCCCGGCCGGCCAGCGGGCCGCCGAGCTTGTCATGACGACGGTCGCGGGAGCCGTGGCGGTGGCCGACACCCGGGCTGACGCCTCGGTCGACCTCGTCATCGGAGACGGCTTCCAGCAGCTCGCGCCGGCGCCGACGACCGGCACTCCCGCCCCGGCGAGCTGTTGATGAGCAGGGCTCCGCACCCGCCGCAGCTCGGCCCGGCTCCCGGTTGGTATGCCGCGCCCGACGGCGTCGTGCGCTGGTGGGACGGCTAGGTCTGGGGGCCGCCGCAGTCGTCGACGACGAGCACCACCCGCGGCGGCCCGCCACCGCCCGGCTTCTGGCTGCCCTTCGCCGGGATGGGCTGGATCATGCTGGTCGCCCTCATCGCCATCGTCTTCGCGATCGTCGCAGCGGTGCGGGCCGGGCAGCGGCGGCCCTACTTCTACCCGCTGAGCATCCGGCTGGTCGACCGGGCCTTCCTGCGCGAGGAGCGCGCCCGCGCAGCCGGGTGACCGCTCGCCACTCTGGGCCGGGTCAGCTCGGCTCGGCCGCCAGATCTGCGTCCCGCTCGCGCGCCGGCCCGTCGACGGATCGGTCCTCGGGCTCGGCCAGGTTGGTGACGACGGCATGGGCGGCCGGCAGCAGCCGAGCCGCGAGCGCCGTGAGCAGCACGCCGGCGCCGGCGATGCCGATGAGCGCCGCCCAGACCGCCGGGCGGGCGGCGGCGAGCAGCGCGGTGTAGGCGGCCGGCGCGATGATCGTCGCGGCATTCCAGGACAGCTGGTAGAGGCTGAAGTAGCGCCCCCGCAGGTGCTCGGGTGCCGACTCGAGCGCCGCTGCGTTGAGCACCGGCCCGCCGAGCAGCTCGCCGATCGAGTAGACGACGACGCCGAGCAGGACGAGGACCACAGCGGCCGCCGCCGGCAGCAGGCCGGCGCCCGCGAGCACGAGGAAGCCCGCGGCATACACGACGAAGCCGAGCTGGGCGACCCGGTGCCGCCGGTGGCCGGTCATCGCGCCGACGGCGAGCCCCTGACCACCGGCGATGAGCACGGTGTTGACGACGAAGACGGCGCCGCCGACCCAGCCGGGCAGCCCGAGGGTCTCCACGGCATACACCGGCATGGCGACGTTGAGCGCGAGCGCGCACAGGGCGTAGGCGACGTTGGTCGCGACGAGCGCGTGATAGGGCCGGTCGCGCAGCACGACGCCCCACCCCGACCGGTCCTGCGGGTGCGGTGACGGCGGCGGGCCTGGCACTCCGAGCAGCAGCAGGAGCGCGAGCAGGTAGGAGGCCGCGTTGACGAGCACGACCGCGTGGTATGCCGCGGGCGTGCCGATGCTCACCGCGATCCCCGACGCGAGCCCGCCGACGGCGAAGCCGAGGTTGCGCAGCGCGCCGAGGAAGCCGACCCACATCTCCCGCTCGCCCGGCCGGCTGATCGCCGCGACCATCGGCGAGTAGGAGGCCCAGAACGCGACCTGCCCGAGCGCAGCGAGAGAGGTGGCCGCGATCACCGTGGGCAGCTGGGTGGCGAAGAGGTAGCTCGCCAGAGCCAATGCCTGCAGCGCGTTGGCGGCCAACAGGATCCGCTTGGCGCCGACCCGGTCGACGAGCGAGCCGATGACGAGGATGAGCGGCACGGCGAGGGCGCCGGAGATCGACATCGCCAGGCCGACCTCGGGCAGGCTGAGCGGGGTCGTGTTGAGGAAGTAGAGGATCGAGACCGGCATGAAGACGCCGCTGCCGAGGGCGTCGACGGCGACCGCGGTGACGAAGCGACGGTGGCCGGTGACGTCGGGAAGGGCGAGGCGTAGGCTCATGGCGGACAGTCTCGAATCTCAAGTGGACGTGAGGTCAAGGCCAGGCTGTCAGCTGGGTCCGACAGGTCTCCAGCGCATTGTGGCGACCGGCCGCGGGGGGCCCTGACGACGGCGGGTCAGCTGAAGACGACGGTGCGGTCGACGTTGAGCAGCACCCGGCTCTCGCAATGCCACCGGACCGCCCGCGCGAGCACCCGCGACTCGCACTCCTCCCCCGCGCGAACAAGGTCCTCCGCGGTCATCCGGTGGTCGGCCCGGATGGTGTCCTGCTCGATGATCGGCCCCTCGTCGAGGTCGGCCGTGACGTAGTGCGCCGTCGCGCCGACGAGCTTGACCCCGCGCCCGAAGGCCTGGTGGTAGGGCTTGGCGCCCTTGAACGACGGCAGGAAGCTGTGGTGGATGTTGATGACCCGGCCGGACAGGTCGCGGGCCAGGTCGTCGGAGAGCACCTGCATGTAGCGCGCGAGGACGACGAGGTCGATGCTCAGGTCGGTGACGAGCTCGCGCAGCCGCTCCTCGGCCTGCGCCTTGGTGTCGCGGGTCACCGGGATGACGTGGAACGGCACCTCGTATGCCGCGGCCAGCCGCTCGAGGTCGGGGTGGTTGGAGACGATGGCCGGGATGTCCATGATGAGCTGGCCGGAGCGCCATCGGAAGAGCAGGTCGTTGAGGCAGTGGCCGAACTTGCTCACCATGACGAGGGTCCGATAGGGCGCGGTGACGTCGCGCAGCTCCCACGTCATGTCGAAGGCCCGCGCGACCGGGGCGAAGGCAGCGCGCCAGTGCCCGAGGGCGACTGCGCCCTCCGGTCCGGCTGCCGGCGCGTCGAAGGCCACCCGCATGAAGAACCGGCCGCCGACCGGGTCACCGAACTGCTGGCTCTCGACGATGTTCGCGCCGAGGTCGAAGAGCAGCCGGGTCACGCCGGCGACGATCCCGGGACGGTCGGGGCAGGACAGGACGAGGACGAGCCGCATCCCTCCATCGTGGCCTGCCCGAGCGCAGCACGGGCGAACGTCTCGGAAATCGCGACCTATCGGAATGCGCTGGCGCCTCTGCGCGGCGGAGAGACCGAAAGAGAAGGCGACCCTGAGAGAGGCGAAGGCGCCCGGGCGGCATACCGGCTCGGGCGCCTTCGATTGGCGGTGGCGCAGGGATTCGAACCCTGGGTGGACTTCCGCCCACACACGCTTTCGAGGCGTGCTCCTTAGGCCACTCGGACACGCCACCGCCGACGAGGGTACCGGAGTGCGAGCAGCCTCCGAAATCGGGTATGCCGCGCCGATCCGCCCAGCCCCGAGTCGCCCCAGGCCCCCACTCCGCGAAACGACGCCATGGCGTCGTCTCGAGTGGATGGCGTCGGTATATCGCCGCCATCCAGCGCAAACGACGCCATGGGGTCGTTTCGAGGGACGATGGACTCAGCGCAACAGCAGGGAGGCGGCCGCGACCGCCGACCCGGCCAGCGCGGCCCGCTCGAAGCCCTGCTGGGACAGCCGGCCGGTGACGTGTGTGCCGAGCCACGCGCCGAGGAGCACGACGGGAGCCAGCCCCGCGGTGAGCCACAGCGTCGAGGCGGGGAAGAGCCCGAGCCCGGCCGAGAAGGGCACCTTGGCCAGGTTGACGATGAGGAAGAACCACGCCCCGGTGCCGATGAAGCGCAGCTTCTCGACCCGCATCGCGAGCAGATAGAGCGCGACGACCGCGCCGGCGGCATTCGCGGTCATCGTCGTGAAGCCCGCCGCCAGCCCGACCGCCGGACCGGCGATCGGGTGGTCGGCCTGCGGCGCGTCCGCGGCGGCCGAGCCGGACGCCCGCAGCCGCGCATCGCGACGACGCAGCACGAGCTGCAGCACGAGCAGGGCGAGGATGATCGCGCCGATCGTCCGGCGCAGCACGACATCGCTCACCACCCAGAGGAAGGCCGCCCCGAGGACCACGCCGGGCAGCACCGCAGGGAGCAGCCGGCGCAGCAGCCCCCAGTCGGCGGCGTGTCGATACCGTTGCACCGCAACGAGATCGCCGGTGATGAGCAGCAGGAGCACGGCCGCAGTCGACTCCTTCGCCGGCATCACCGACGCGAAGACCGCGACCGCGATGACCGCGAAGCCGCCGACCGAGGTCTTCGAGATGCCGATGACGAGCGCGGCCAGCGCGAGCGCGGCGAGGACGACCGGGCTCACCCGCGTCGCGCCTGGAAGAACTCCCGCAGCACTCCCCCGCAGCCCGGCTCGTCGAGCGCGCCGACGACCTCGACGAAGTGGGTGGCGCGCGGGTCGCGGGCGAGGTCCCACACCGAGCCGCACGCGCCGGCCTTCGGATCCCACGCGCCGATGACGAGGGTCTCGATCCGCGCGGCGAGGATGGCCCCAGTGCACATCGGGCACGGCTCGAGGGTGACGACGAGCGTGTGGCCGGGCAGTCGCCACGATCCGGTATGCCGCGCGCCCGCTCGCAGCGCGACGATCTCCGCGTGCGCGGTCGGGTCGGCAGTCGCCTCGCGGGCGTTGGCGCCCTCGGCGACGACCTGCCCCGTCGGGTCGACGAGGACCGCCCCGACCGGCACCTCCCCGGCCTCGCCGGCGGTGCGAGCGAGCTCGAGCGCGCGCGCCAGCCACGCGGCATACCGGGAGTCGACGGGCAGGCCCTGCCCCGGGACGGTCACCTCTGGCACGCGGTAAGTTTCGCCTATGCGCGTGCATGTCGCCGACCACCAGCTCATCAACCACAAGCTGACCTACCTGCGCGACAAGCGCACCGACAGCCCCACCTTCCGGCGGCTGGCCGAGGAGCTGGTCACGCTGCTCGCCTACGAGGCGACGCGGGACGTGCGGGTCGAGCCCTTCGAGATCGAGACGCCGCTCGCGCCGACGACCGGCATCCGGCTCGCGACGCCGAAGCCGCTCGTCGTGCCGATCCTGCGGGCCGGACTCGGGATGCTCGAGGGGATGGTGCGGCTGCTGCCGTCGGCGGAGGTCGGCTTCCTCGGGATGTTGCGCAACGAGGAGACCCTCGAGGCGGTCACCTATGCCAACCGGCTGCCGGAGGACCTGTCCGGGCGACAGTGCTACGTGCTCGACCCGATGCTCGCGACCGGTGGGACGCTCGTCGACGCGATCCGCTACCTCGTCGACCGCGGCGCCGACGACATCACCGCGATCACCCTGCTCGCCGCGCCGGAGGGCATCGCGCACGTGAGCAAGGAGCTCGAGGGGCTGCACGTCCCGGTGACCCTGGTGACCGGCGCCGTCGATGAGCGGCTCAACGACAAGGGCTACATCGTGCCCGGGCTGGGCGACGCCGGCGATCGGCTCTACGGGGTCGTCTGAGAGCTGCCTGCAGAAGCGGGCCCATAGGTCTCGCTCTGCAGGCACCTTTGTCGCCGGTATGCCGGTTGTCCACAGGCTCCGGCGGCGTGGGAGCGGCGTTGGCCGGGCTGGGGCACAGTTGCGGCATGCAGCAGCCGCGGGCAGCCGAGCGTGCCCTGCGGGGTGGCTCAGGGAGCACCCTGCGGGGGGGCTCCGGGAGCACCCCGCGGGCCGCCACGAGCGGAGCGCGGACTGCGGGACGCCGCGGCTCAGCCATGCTGCGCGAGCAGCGGGCGCGCGCGGCCGGCGCACTGGCCGAGCTGCACGACGGGGTCGCCCATCGCCGCGACCTGCGGGCGGCGGGCGTGACCCGCGACGACGTGCGCACCGAGGTGCGAGCCGGGCGCTGGGTGGCGAGCGGGCGGCATACCGTCGTCGTGCGGGGCACTGAGCCGACCGGCCGGGGAGCACTGTGGCATGCCGTGTGGGAGAGCGGCTCCGGCGCCGTGCTCGACGGGGCCGCGGCCCTCGTCGCGGCGGGGATGACCGGCTTCACGCTCGAGGTCATCGACGTCTCTGTGCCACGGGGCCGTCGGGTGCGTTCCGTACCCGGAGTCCGGGTTGGCGAGCGCCACCTGGCACCGTGCGTCGGGGCCGGCCTGCCGCGGGTCCGGCCGGAGTGGGCGACCATCCACGCCGCGCAATGGGCCAAGACCGACCGGCAGGCCGCCCTGCTCGTGTGCCTGCCGGTGCAGCAGCGGCTGGTGGCCCCGCAGCGACTGCTGCAGGCGTGGGGCGAGGTCCGTTGGAGCCCCCGTCGGGCGCTGCTGGACGCGGTGATCCGCGATGTGTGCGACGGCGCCCAGTCGCTCGGCGAGCTCGACCTCGCCGGGCTGTGCCGGGCCCGCGGCCTGCCCGAGCCCTCCCGCCAGGTCGTGCGCACGGTCGCGGGCGGGAGGGTCTACCTCGATGCCGACTGGGACGCCGAGGCTCTCACCGTCGAGGTCGACGGCGGGCACCACGCGCTGGCCCTGCACCCGCTGGCCGACGCGCTCCGGCAGAACGAGGTCACCCTCGGGGGCCGGCGGGTGCTCCGCGTGCCGGTCCTCGGGCTGCGGCTGGACCCCGACGCCTTCCTCGACCAGATCGGGCGCGGGCTGCGGGCCAGCCGGCTCGCGCCGGGAGCCTGACCCAGATCCGACCCACCGCGTGACCGGCCCACACGGCATACCGGAGAGAGATGCCGGCAGATCGAGACCCATGGGTCGCGTTCTGCCGGCACCATCTCTCCCGGCCTGCGCACGGCGCGCCTCACTTGACCCATCCGCCACATTCGCCACACTTGACCCGTCACGGGGCGGCTTCGCCGCGCCTGCCACACCCGAGGAGAGCCATGAAGAAGTTCTGGAACGTCTTCCGATGGTTCCTGCTCGCCTTCCTCATCTACGCGATCATCAAGTCCCCCGACCAGGCCGCCGACATCCTGCGCACCCTCTTCCAGCTGCTGCGCGACGCCTTCGTGGGGATCATCTCCGTCTTCGACGCCCTCCTCGGTCGGCGCTGACCCGACGGCCATGGCGCGCCCGCCCCGCCCCAAGGGCTACCGCGACTACGTCCTCGAGGGCGAGCAGACCTTCCTCGCGATCCACCGGCACTGGATGATCCTGGCCAAGCCGGGCGCTTTCCTCGTCGGCTCGATCCTGCTCACCCTGCTCGCCATCGCCCTGTCGCCGAAGTCGATGACCCTCGTCGGCGACCTCCTCATCTGGGTGTCGCTCGGCTGCGGCGGCTACTTCGCCTGGCGGGTGGCCGAGTGGCGCAACGAGTACTTCATCGCCACCGACAAGCGGCTGGTGCTCGCCCAGGGCTTCATCGACCGGAACATCGCGACGATGCCGCTCATGAAGGTCACCGACCTGTCCTTCCAGCGCTCGGTCCTCGGCCGGCTGCTCGGCTACGGCAAGTTCGTCTTCGAGAGCGCCGGCCAGGACCAGGCGATGCGGGAGATCGCCTGGATCCCCAACCCGGACGAGACCTACCGCCTCGTCGTCGCCGACATCTTCGCGGTCCAGCCCAACGAGCGGGATCGGCGCTTCCAGCAGAACGCCGAGACCGATGACGACGACGAGGACGACGAGCCTTTCGGCGCGCCGCCCGCGAGCGGCTCCTCGAGCCCGGCCGATCGCTCCGACCCCACCCCACCATTCGGTATGCCGCGCGCCGCCGCCGGCGCCGCGCCGGCCGGGGGCACCGCAGCGAGCACGGCGTCCGTCAGCGTCGCGCGGCCAGGCCCGGCCGGTGCCGGTTCAGCCGAGGAGTCGTACTCGCGGGCCATCCCGGTGGGCGGTGGTCACGGTCCGCTGCTCGGCTGGGAGCAGATGTACGAGAGCGATGACATCCGGCGGCGTCGCCGCGCCGCCGACACCCGGCCGGTGCCGCGCAGCGACGACCCCGGCGACGACTAACCCGCTCTCGGCGTCGTCTGGCCGTCGGTACCGAACGGCGCGGACCACACCCGCCAACCGCTCGACCCGACAAAGGTGCGCTCGACCCCGGGAAGTTCCTGGGGTCGAGCGCACCTTTATCGGGTGACCCGATAAACCTCAGTGAGGGCGGGGCGGGCGGGGGCGGTCAGAGGGCCTTGACGATGTCCTCGACCCGGGCCTTGGCGTCGCCGAAGAGCATCGCCGAGTTCTCCTTGAAGAACAGCGGGTTCTGCACGCCGGCATACCCGGTGTTCATCGACCGCTTGAAGACGACGACCTCGCCGGCCTTCCACACCTCGATGACCGGCATCCCGGCGATCGGGCTGGTCGGGTCGTCCTGGGCGGCCGGGTTGACCGTGTCGTTGGCACCGATGACGAGCACGACGTCGGTCGAGGGCATGTCGTCGTTGATCTCGTCCATCTCCAGGACGATGTCGTAGGGCACCTTGGCCTCGGCGAGCAGCACGTTCATGTGCCCGGGCAGCCGGCCGGCCACCGGGTGGATCGCGAAGCGCACGTTGACCCCCCGCTTGCGCAGCTGGGAGGTGAGCTCGGCGACGGCATACTGCGCCTGGGCGGTGGCCATGCCGTAGCCCGGGGTGATGACGACGTCGTGCGCATTCTTGAGCGACTCGGCGACCTCGATCGCGGTCGTCTCGCGGTGCTCGCCGTAGTCCTTGGCCTCGCCGACGACCGCACCGTCGGAGCCGAAGCCACCGGCGATGACCGAGATGAAGGACCGGTTCATCGCCTTGCACATGATGTAGGACAGGTAGGCACCGGAGGAGCCGACGAGCGCACCGGTGATGATGAGCAGGTCGTTGTTGAGCAGGAAGCCCGCCGCGGCCGCCGCCCACCCGGAGTAGCTGTTGAGCATCGACACGACGACCGGCATGTCGCCGCCGCCGATCGAGGCGACGAGGTGCCAGCCGAGGAAGAGCGCCAGCACGGTCATGATGCCGAGCAGCAGCTGGCGCAGGAACACCTGCTCGTGCGGCAGCACGGCATACACGATCGTCATCACCAGGAACACGACGATGATGCCGAGGTTGATCGCGTGCCGCGCAGGCAGCACGAGCGGCGCCGACTTCATCTTCGCCGACAGCTTGAGGTAGGCGACGATCGAGCCGGTGAAGGTCACCGCGCCGATGAAGACGCCGACGAACACCTCCGCGTCGTGGATGCCCTTGTATGCCGCCAGCTCGTAGCTCGAGTTCCACCCGACGAGGACGGCCGCCGCCCCGACGAAGCTGTGCAGCATCGCGATGAGCTCGGGCATCTGGGTCATCTCGACCCGGCGGGCCAGGTAGATGCCGACGACCGCGCCGATCGCCATCGCGATGGCGATGAAGGCCAGCGCGTCGAGCCCGGCGAGCTTGACCGCCAACCACAGCGTCGCGAGCAGGGCGATCGCCATGCCGACGATGCCGTACTTGTTGCCCATGACGGCTGTCTCGTGCTTGGACAGCCCGGCCAGGGCGAGGATGAAGAGCAGTCCGGCGACGATGTAGGCGCCCTGGATGAGGGTCTCGTTCATCGGACCGCGTCCTCTCGCTTGAACATCTGAAGCATTCGCGCGGTCACGGTGAAGCCACCGAAGACGTTGATGCTCGCCACCAGCGCACCGAGGAAGGCGATGATCGTCACGAGCAGCTTGTCGTCGTGGCCGATCTGCAGCAGCGCCCCGACGACGATGATGCCGCTGATCGCATTGGTCACCGACATGAGCGGCGTGTGCAGCGCGTGGTGGACGTTGCCGATGACGTAGTAGCCGATGACGACCGACAGCATGAAGACCATGAAGTGGCCGAGGAACTCCCGCGGCGAGGCGTTGGCGACGAGCAGGAAGAGCAGCGCACCGATGCCCATCCACAGCATCCGCCGGCGTGGGTCCGGCGGCGGCTTGGGCGCCTTGGGCTGGACGGGCGCGGCGACGGTGGCGGCCGGCGCGGCGGACACCTGCACCGGCGGCGGCGGCCACATCACCTGGCCGGCCTGGGCGACGGTCATGCCACGGACGATGACGTCGTCCATGTCGAGGACCGCGGCACCGTCCTTGCCGGGGGTGAGCAGCTTCATCAGGTTGACGATGTTCGTGCCGTAGAGCTGGCTGGCCTGGGTGGGCAGCCGGCCGGCGAGGTCGGTGTAGCCGATGATCTTCACGCCGTTGTCGGTGACGACCATCCGGTCCGGTGCCGAGCCGGCGACGTTGCCGCCGTTGCTCGCCGCCATGTCGACGACGACCGAGCCGGGCTTCATCGAGGCGACCATCTCCTCGGTGATGAGCCGCGGCGCGGGCTTGCCGGGGATGAGCGCGGTGGTGACGACGATGTCGCAGTCCTTGACCTGCTCGGCATACATCCGGGATGCCGCCGCGGCATAGTCGGCGCTCATCTCCTTGGCGTAGCCGTCGGAGGAGACCTCCTGGCTCTCGACCTGCGGCGCGACGAAGTCGGCACCCATCGACTCGACCTGCTCGGCGACCTCGGGGCGCACGTCGGTCGCT